>JAGBRG010000190.1 GCA_017632495.1 Spirochaetales bacterium | reverse complement strand
TAGATATCACTTGCCCCGGCTCCTGAGACTATTGCAGCCGTACCGAACTTCTTGGCCCCGCCGCCTACGATATAATCCGTGGCATTTGTGCGGATTCCCAGCTTCTTGATTATCTCATCCGCCGTCATGGCCTTCTTGAAGCGACCCTTCACACCCACGTGGACCCCTTTATAGAACGAGAACATACCGATATCTTCAAGCTCAAGCTTCTGCGCCATCTGAGCGTTGTTTCCCAGTTTCATATGTCCGTCCAGCGGAAGATGGCAGGCAAAAAGCGCCACATTGTTATCCAGAAGGGCCTTCACCCTACCGTAGTGGGTGCCCACAATGGCCTTGGGTCTTCCCCAGAAAAGACCGTGGTGGACAAAGAGAAGGTCTGCTTTGATCTTGGCAGCCTGTGTTATGGTTTCAAGACTTGCATCAACTGCGAAAGCCACTTTCTTTATGTCTGAATTCAGGTCCCCTACCTGGACCCCGTTGAGAGAGCTGTCCGCACCTTCATAATCTGACATGTTCAAAAGGGCGGAAATCTCATTTGCAAAATCGATTAACTTCATGACTCTATTTTATATTATTGAGCTGTGCTTTGCCACCTGATTTACTTCCTCTTGGCTTGGCTTGGCCTATGGGGTAAGATAATGCCATGAGAAGCGAAGAACTCAGTGCCAGAGAGGCACATTTTTCATATGACATAGATAGAATCGCACGCCTCAGAGAGGGCTGTAAGAAAGTCAGCATCATAGGCCAGCCAAGGGCCATGAGCGCCCTTGAGATGGGCATGAACGTCAATGCCAAGGGCTATAACATCTACCTAAGCGGCGAAGACGGAACAGGCCGCCACACAGCGGTGCGCGAGATTGCAAGAAAGATTTCTTCAAAGCGCCCGGTACTGGATCTTCTTTATGCCTATAACTTCAAGCGCCCCCAGTCGCCGTTTCTGATTTCACTTCCCGCATCTTGCGGATGGAGATTCGATTTTGCAATGAAGAAGGTCTCTGCCTTTGTTTCGGATAAGCGCTGGGACGAGGCCCTTTCCTCTCTTGCCTCTCTTTCGGAGATAAGGGAGGCTGTCGGGGCAAATGCCCTTTTTGAACAGTATCTTGCCCAGGTCTCCGAGGCCTTAAGGGCCCGCGTTAGTGAGCCTGAAAAATATCTTGTGAACCTTATCTGTGATAATCAGGGAAAAGAAGATTGCCCGTTTGTGGAAGAATACCACCCCACTCATATCAACCTCTTCGGACAGATTGGAAAGACAGACGGAAGCGGCGACTATGCCCACCTTTCTCTTACATCAGGTTCTATATTGGATGCGGCAGGCGGCTTTTTTGTAGTCCGCGCCGACAAGGTCCTTTCCCAGGAAGGCCTTTGGGACAGCCTGAAGCTCTATGCAGAAAGTTCAAGCTTCATCATCCGAAAGGCAGATGGTAAGGATGCCTCCTTTATCCGTCCTGTGACTTCCTTTGTCCCTACAAAGATAATTCTAATCGGAAGCGACGAGCTTTACGACAAGCTCTGCGAGACGGACGATGAGTTTCTCAGGCTATTCAAAGTCTCGGCCGAATTTGATTTTGCAATGCCTGCCTCCGATGAGAACATCAGCGGAACAATAGCCTATTTACTGGATATCACTGCAAAAAATAATCTAAAGCCTGTAAATAATGCCGCCATCTGCGAGCTTTTGGTCTATAGCTCCTGGTACGCAGAAATGCGCGACGAGCTTACCACAAAGCTATCTTTTTTAGGCGACCTTCTGTCCGAAGCCAACTACATCGCAGACAGAAAGGGGCTTTCGGAGATAGACGCCTCCTGTGTAAGAACTGCCATGGAAGAGCGCGATTTTGCCAACGGCCTTACAGAAGACAGAATCAACCAGGAAATCAAAAACGGTGAGATGGTCATCTCTCTGGAAGGCACTAAGGTCGGAGTTCTCAACGGCCTTGCCGTGATGGACAGAGGCCTTGCCTCCTTCGGAACCCCCACTGTAATCTCTGTCTCCGTTGCCCCAGGCTCTGAAGGCATTGTGAACATCGAACATGAGGCAGGCCTTTCGGGAGAAATCCACGACAAGGGTCTTCTGATTCTGGAAGGCTACCTGAGAAAACAGTACGCTAGAACCTTCCCTCTTTCCGTCTATGCCGGAATCTGCTTCGAGCAGTCCTATGCCGAAGTTGACGGAGACAGCGCCTCCTCTGCCGAGCTATTTGCCCTGCTTTCTGCCATAGGCGAAATTCCCGTTCGCCAGGACATTGCAGTAACGGGTTCTGTCAACCAGCTTGGAGACATCCAGCCTGTGGGCGGTATCAACGAAAAGATTGAAGGCTTTTTCGCTATCTGCGAGATCATGGGCCTTACAGGGCATCAGGGTGTGATAATTCCGCGTCAGAACATCAAGACCCTCATTCTCACGGACAAGGTCCTGAAGGCCATTGAGCAGCATAAGTTCCACATCTACCCGATTTCCACAATCGACGAGGGTATGGAGATACTGACACTGCGTCAGAGCGGGATCCGCAACGTGAAGGGAAACTTCCCGCCTGATACGATCAACCACATCATCGAGAACCGCCTGAAGAAGCTCTACGAGCTTTCAAAGCCGAATTAATCTCAGCCTTCCAGGTTGCTGTAATAGGCCTCAAGCGCAGGACGGGCCGCAAGATAGGCTTCCTTCAGAGCCGGATCGAACTGGCTTCCCATGCCGTCCATGATTATCGAATTGGCCTGCTCGAATGACATCTTGTCCTTGTAGACACGCTTGCTCACGAGGGCATCGTACACATCGGCCACGGCCATGATTCTGGCCTCGGGTGGAATCTGTTCGCCCTTGAGGTGCATGGGATAGCCTGATCCGTCCCAGCGCTCGTGGTGGTAGTGGGCGACGTTCTCGGCAAGATGGTGGAAGGCCACATCATCGGTGCCCTTGAGAATCTCATGGACGATGCGCGCACCCTCTGCAGCATGGGCCTTCATCTTCTCGAACTCCTCCGGGGTAAAGCGCCCGGGCTTTCTGAGTATCTCGTCATCGACGGCGATTTTTCCGAGGTCATGCATAGGAGCCGCCTTGATGAGCATCTTGCAAAAGTCCTCCGTAAGGTTGTAGCCATCGGGGTCCCTGCCTTCCTTCTTCAGGGCATCGACAAGCATCCTGACAACGTCACTGGTTCTTCTGATGTGACCGCCTGTGGAGTTGTCCCGGCTTTCAACCATGACTGCCATGCCAAGGATCATGTTGTCGTTCATGCGCACGACATCGGCTGTCTTCTTCGCAACCTGTTCCTTCAGATCACGGTTGAATCCGTCAAGCAGGTTGATGTATGCACGGTCCAAGGTGTCGTCTGTAATTACAATTCTGTATCCGCGTCTTGACGACTTCTTTCCCGGAAGCTCGCCGACTGTGAAAAGGTAGATCTTGCCGTCCTTCTCATAGAAGTGGCCGTTGGCCTCGGGATTGCCGGGGTCCCGGACATACTGATTGAGCCACGGAAGAATCATCTTCTCCATCTCGGTATCTTCTCCGAGGCTCAGATCAACTGCAAGATTTCCCAGCTGAGGCAGGATCTTCCGGGCGGTTTCGTTGCTTCCCAGGTAGTTGAAATTCCTGTCGAATGTAATGAAGCCCGTGTCCCCTTCCTGAACCAAGGAGTCAATGACAATGTCTGTGACATCGTACAGGTTGATTCTTCTTTCAATCAGAAGGTACACAAGCCCGGCAAAGCAGTATGCCGCAGGAAGGACCTCGATTTCCGGAAACAGCATGCGGCTTCCGAAGAAGCTGATCATACAGACAATCTGCGGCAGGAATAGAAGGTTCAGAACCCTTCTGCTGATCTGACGCTTGTGAAGCCTGCTGTAGAGGATGGCCGCAACACCTATTATGAAGAACAGGATGATTACGGCATAAAGCACACTGTGAAGCGGACCGTAGACCTTGCGGACAACCGTTATTCCGTTTATCTGATCCAGAGCGGCATCTTTGTAGAACCACGTGTTGTGGCCGATTGTCAGGGTTGAAAGGAAGGTCAGGGTCGTGATGATCATGAAAAACAGCTTGACCCAGCGTTTGACCTCTATCCTGCACAGGCCGAAGATGGCCAGCACGATTATCATCTGGACGAAGCAGCTGATATAGGTAATCTTAATCGCATTGAGCGCGGCGTTCAGAGTCTGAGCTGTGGAAAGGAAAAGATAGCCCAGATTGATTATGGGAGCCAGCGTGAAAAACAGCGTGATGTGAACATCGTCGTGCTTTTTCCACATGAACATGTACATCGTCGTCATGATTAGGGATGCCAGAAGCAATCCCGGATAATAGAATCTTAACAGTGCCATCTCGACCCTTCCTGTTTACTAACAATATCCTATTTAATTCAGGCAAAAAAGAAAACAGGCTTGGATAACCATTACTCCAAGCCTGCATCTATGGATTATAAGCTTATTCAGCTGTTACTAAACCTGTTATCCCAATCGGATTCCTTTTTTCTACGTTCATACTCCTCGGCAGACTCGGTCTTTGTGTTCACAAAGTCCTCGGGATCTGGGTTGTAGTAGTAGGTCTTTCTGCCCCGTTTGCCATCTCTGCGGCCGTCCTTTTGGCCGTCGCGGTAGCCGCGCTCGTAGTTCTCGTCCTCATATGGATTTACCGGAAGGACCAGGCCCAGGATGAAGTAGACAATCAGGCAGGGTGCGATTGCGGTGAAGATTGCAATTAAAATGACGATCAGTCTGATCGTGTCGACGGGATAATCCCTCCATTCGGCTATCCCCTTGCAAACTCCAAGGATCTCGCCGTTTCTTGATCTGTAAAGTCTTCTTGTGGCCATTGTTTTTTTCCCCTCTATAGTGTCGGCCTCAGCCGTTCATTTTCTTTTTGAGCTGCTCGAGTTCGCTCTCAATCTCATCCTGCTGCTCAAGATCCTTGAATCTTGACTCTGTATCCTTGTTGTCTGCGCCCTGGTTCTTGCGCTCGTGCATTTTGTCGATATGTTCTTCCATCTTGCTGAAACGGTCAACAGGGTCTGCATCCTTGTTCTTGCTGCTCCAGTTGTAGGTATAGGTGTACGGACCCTGGGCCTTGCGTCGTTCTTCGGCCTCGCGGGCTGCCTGCTCGCGCATACTCTGGTACTTGGCCTTGGCGGATGCAAGCTTTTCCTCCAGCTTGGAGATATCGCCCTTGTACTTGGCAACCAGCTGGTCGTAGCGCTCGCTTTCTGCTCTGAGCCTTTCCAGCTCACTTGAAAGGCGCTTCTTCTCGATCAGTGCCTCGCGGGCCAGATCGTCGCGGCCCTTTTCGATGGCAAGCTCTGCGCGCTTCTGCCAGCGGTCAACCAGGCCTTCAAGTTCTGCGACCTTGCGCTTTGCGGTGTTTTCAGCTCCGATTGCGGCTGCGCAGTTTGTCTTGATCTCGATGATGGTGTCCTCCATCTCGTTGATCATCAGCTTTATCATCTTCTCCGGGTCCTCTGCGTGATCCAGAAGAGAGTTGATGTTCGAATTGATTATATCCATGAACCTTGAAAAGACTCCCATAGGACTCCTCCTTAGATTTTTTTCGTTTACGCCTTCTTAATAGCACAGAGCGTGCCAAGTCGGGCGGGTTTGGTGATATGGCATGGGTCTTTCGGAGGTGGGACTTATCTTTTTTGTATTTTGTTTCTCAAAAAAGATAACATTATATCTTTTTTATCGATTTTTGCGCAAAAAAGATAAGTCTTACATCATTATTGTCGATTTTTGAGCAAAAAAGATGTATTCCCATTTTTCTCCATCGCCTTCTCGCAGCCTCCCACTACTACCGGGCAGCACACTTTCAAGCCTCCTTCTTGGCATTTTTCACCAACTTGTGGTATATTATACCACGTAGAGGGCATCATGGCAGGGTACAACGACAGCTACATAGGTGAATCCGAGGTTTTCCTGGACTTCCAGAGGCGCATCGCCGATGCCGCCCAGGTGGACAGGAGCGTTCTTGTCATTGGCGAGCGCGGAAGCGGAAAGGAAATGGCGGCAAGCAGG
>JAGBRG010000189.1 GCA_017632495.1 Spirochaetales bacterium | reverse complement strand
GACATCGGAGAACGGCCGGGCGCTCTTCGAGACCGCATTCGCCGTCGGCAGCCAGTACGGCTACCTGCTTCCCTATTCCCGCAAGCACGAGTATGAGGCCGATGAGATAGGACTCTACATCATGGCTATCGCCGGATATGACATCAACCAGGCCCCGCTGCTCTGGAAAAAGATGGCGGAATCGGACAAGCAGCAGATTCCCGAAGAGCTCAGTACGCACCCAAGTGACGTCAACCGTATAAGGCATCTTGAGAAACTGTTGCCTAAAGCCCGGGCATACGCCGCAGAGCTGAAGTGACTATGACTGTGTCGTCTTGACGGTATGGGATTCTGATTTTCACTTAACAGGTCAAATCAGATTCTTAAACTATATTCCCTCAATGAAAAGTTTTTTATTCTGGCGGGTGTAAAATCGGCAGATTTTATGTAAGTTTGCAATGTCCGGGTGGAGGTGAAGGCCTTGAGCCTGGACCAGGAAGTCGGTTCATACTAACTAATTCGATAAAAAAATGAGATTTTTCAAGACTTCATTATGCGCAATGGCACTTGCCATGGGCGTATGTGCACAGGCCCAGGGCCTGAAGGATGCTTACAAAGACTATTTCTCGGTCGGCGTTGCCGTCAACATGAGAAACCTGAGCAACGAGAAGCATGTGGCTATCATTAAGAACAACTACAACAGTATCACAGCCGAGAACGATTTCAAGCCTCAGTCAGTACAGCCCCAGGAAGGCCAGTGGAACTTCCGGAACGCTGATGCAATCGCCGATTTCTGCCGTCAGAACGGTATCAAGCTGCGTGGCCACTGTCTTGCATGGCACAGCCAGGTGGGTCGCTGGATGTTTGAGGGTGCTAATGGCGGCCAGGCTACAAAAGAGGAGCTTTATGCAAGGATGAAGACCCACATCACAACAGTAATGCAGCGTTACAAGGACATCGTCTATTGCTGGGACGTAGTGAATGAGGCTATTTCCGATGGCGGTACAGATCCTCTGCGCAATTCACAGTGGAAGCAGATTGCAGGTGGAGACGAGTTCATCCGTAAGGCGTTTGAATTTGCCCGTGAGGCTGATCCCGATGCACTGCTGTTCTACAATGACTACAATGCTGCGGTTCCCGCCAAGCGCGACAAGATCTACAACATGGTCAAGGAGATGAAGGCTGCCGGCGTTCCTATCGACGGAATCGGCATGCAAGGACACTTCAATGTTTATGAACCTTCGCTTGAGGACATCGAGACTGCAATTGAGAAGTATTCGGAGATTGTGGATCACATACAGTTCACCGAGCTTGACATCCGTCTGAACCGGGAGATGGGCGGTCAGCTGAACATGAACCGTCAGGGTGAGGAACTGACCCCGGAGAAACGTCAGATGTTCAATGACAAATACACCGGTTTCTTCGAAATCCTGCGCCGTCATGCCGATGTGATTGATGTCGTCACCTTCTGGAATGTCACTGACGCAGACTCATGGGTAGGCGTTTCCAACTATCCCCTGCTATTCGACAGGGATGCGAACCCCAAGGATACATATTACATGATTCGTGACTTCAAGCCCGCCAAGGCAGACAAGAAGGCTGCAAAGAAATCAAAGAAAAAGGCCGCCAACAAGGCTCCGGACGCAAAGGCCGCCCTTGCCCAGAAGAATTTCCAGAAGTAAACAGATTCTAAGGCAAGCAGATAAAAATTGTATAGTCATACATCGGGCATCACCACAAAAACGGGTCATGCCCGATTTTTTTATACATTTTTGGCATTTGCAAAACAACCTGTTTAAAAAAGGTTTAACTTTACAACTTCAAATTAGCGGCAAATTAAAAAAACTAAAGATATGAAGAAGAAAAAGAACATCACTGTAGCCGTGATTGTAGTATGTGTGTTGTGCTTGGGCGGCTTTATTGCACAACGTTATTTCAACTGGCCTGTTGACAGTGACCAGACCAGCGGTGACATTGCCAAATCTTCCAGGTT
>JAGBRG010000188.1 GCA_017632495.1 Spirochaetales bacterium | reverse complement strand
CACTGGTTCTTGGAAGTCTTTACGGCTTTCTTCTGAACAAGATCAAAGGCGGTGAGATGATGATTGCCACATACGTCGGATTCTCGTCTGTTTCACTTATGTGTATGATGTGGCTTCTTCTTCCGTATCACAGCCCGAACATGGTCTGGGGATATGCAGGAAAGGGTCTGAGAACAACAATCTCACTTGAAGGTTATTACAACGGCGCACTTGCCAACTTCCTTCAGATCAACATCGGCCACCTCTCGATTCCTGTCGGAACGCTTCTGTTCTTTGCTCTTCTGGCATTCGGTATCTGGGCATTCCTGCATACCAAGACCGGAACCGCAATGACTGCTGTTGGATCTAACCCCAACTTCGCCAGAGCTGCCGGAATCAACATCGACAGAACAAGACTTCTGAGTGTCATTCTTTCCACATGGCTCGGAGCAGTGGGAATTCTGGTATACGAGCAGGGCTTCGGATTCATCCAGCTTTATATGGCACCGTTCAACATGGCTCTGCCTGCGGTTTCCGCTATTCTGATCGGAGGTGCGACGGTCAACAAGGCCACTATCACCAACGTAATCATCGGAACATTCTTGTTCCAGGGCATTGTCACAATGACACCGACTGTCATGAACTCAATGATCCACATGGATATGAGTGAGGTTATCAGAGTCATCGCCTCCAACGGAATGATCATCTACGCCCTCACAAGAAAGTCGGAGGTGTCCAGATGAAAGAAAAGAGTTTTGCTTCAAAGATCTGGAACCTGTTCAGGAACAACTCCGTTCCGTTCATGTTCATAATCATCTGTGCAATCTGTATTCCTATCTCAGGTTTCTCATTGAACTATCTTCTTGCCGAGATCATCACAAGAATCGCCAGAAACAGCTTCCTGATTCTGAGCCTTCTGATTCCTATCATGGCAGGTATGGGTCTTAACTTCGGTATGACACTCGGTGCCATGGCAGGTGAAATCGGTCTGATTCTTGTCTCAGACTGGCAGATCTGGGGAATTCCGGGCATGATTGTTGCAATGATCATCTCAATCCCAATTTCAGTACTTCTGGGAGTCATCTGCGGAAAGATTATGAACCTTGCCCGCGGAAGAGAGATGATTACCGGATACATCATGAACTACTTCATCAACGGTATCTACCAGCTGATAGTTCTGTATGCCATGGGTGCAATCATCCCGATCGTGCACTCAAGCATCGTCCTTCCCAGAGGATACGGTATCAGAAACACCGTCAGCCTTCTTTCGATGAGACAGTCTCTTGATAATCTTCTTGCCATCAGATTCGGCGGAATCAAGATTCCTGTAATGACATTCGTCGTTGTCGCACTGCTGTGTCTGTTCATCGTCTGGTTCAGAAAGACCAAGCTCGGTCAGGACATGAGAGCCGTAGGCCAGGACATGGAAGTCGCCAGAGCCGCAGGTATCGATGTTGAGAGAACAAGAATCATCTCAATTGTCATGTCCACTGTCCTTGCAGGATTCGGGATGATCATCTATCTGCAGAATATGGGTAACCTTTCAACCTATACCGCACACTCACAGATAGGTATGTTCTGTATCGCAGCCCTTCTTGTCGGAGGTGCATCAGTTGACCGCGCAAGCATCGGAAACGTATTCTTGGGCGTCACTCTGTTCCATCTGATGTTCATCGTTGCCCCCAGCGCCGGAACGGTCCTGATGGGAGACTCGATGATAGGTGAGTACTTCAGAGTCTTTGTCTCATACGCTGTCATCACATTCGCACTGATTATGTACGAGACCAAAAAGCGCAGGTCGAACAGCCTTGCAGGCCGTGAGCTTGCCCTTGCACAGAAGGAGGCCGACAAATGAAGATCAGCAAAAGCATGCTTTACAAGATTCTTACCGTCGTAGCCATTCTGATTCTGGCAACTGTCATGATGATCATCGGCCGCGGCCATACCATCTACCTTGACAACAAGGCCTATGACGCTCAGTCATATCCTGCATACTACAGGACCGACATCGAGGTCAAAAACAACGAGGTTCAGAAGCTTTCTGCAAGAGAGCGCGGTTCTGCAACCTTCATGGGTCAGAGCGTCAAGGTCACTGTCACCTACATGGAGACCAAGAACAGCCAGAAGCAGACAGAAACCTTCAAGATCAAGGTTCCGTACGGTTGGGACGGCATCATAATCAATCTTCCGGCCCTGCTTCACGGCGAGCCCAAGAGCGCCTACATGTCCCAGTTCATTGAAACACCCGTCGAGCCCTCCAAGGCCGAGGAGGTGGTTGTCACTGACGAGTTCGTTGTGGGCGACATCTGATTTATTGCTAATGACAATAAAACGGGCTGATGCTTTGGCACCAGCCCTTATTTTTTGTCAAATTGGAAGGTTTTGGTAGGTTTGATAGGCCTGATAGGCGTGGTAGGCCTGGTAGGCTTGGTAGGCGTGGTAGGTTTGGTAGCCCCTCACTTAGCCTCAGCCTTCTTCATAATCCACGGAAACAGGAATGTGATGTAGAACATCTGAAGAAAGCATGTCAGGATTGTTCCTGCAGGTCCAGAAATCCACTTCTTCAAAAGAGTGTTCAGAATAAAGCTTATGGCATAGAAACCCATGATGCCGAAGACCCCTCGTGAGAATCTTCTTTCCATCTTGATATCAGTGGAAAAACCGACAAACCTCTTTTCAAGAATCCAACCGGTCAAAAAGGCCGATACCCAGCCAACTGCCTTGAAAGTGTCATTGGCCATCTTGGCTCCGTCTACAATTATCTTGCCGTTTGCGTCGTAGTCCACAGGGTAGGACTTGAGCGCTGCATAGAGACCAAGAGCTACGGTAAGAATAAGGCCTATACATAGAACAAGTTTATCCTTGGAAGGATTCTTACCAAGCCATGCGGTGAGCTTCAATGTAAGCCACATGACAAGAAGGCTTACCGCCATTCCGATAAGAACATCCTGAGGAGTGTGGACGCCTAGGAAGGTTCTACTCAGAGCAACAAGGGCAACTATCACATAAAGCATTATCCTCAAAGCCTTTGAAAAGCTTTTTTCATACATTGCAGTTCCACCGAACAAGGTTCCTGCATTCATGGTATGTCCGCTTGGGAAGGAATAGCCTGTAGCAGTGGTAAGGGCATCTCCGTGAGGAATGATTCTGGGGTCCCGTATCCATGGTCTGTAAGCGCATACGGTTATTTTCATAAAGCCGTTTGCGATGCGGTTACCGCTCCATCCCATCATCAGATAGGTCCCAAGGTCCTTGCTTATGCACCAGTAGATGATGGCAAGAATCACGAGCGTTGTGTTCAACTCGCCGAAGAATGTCATCTTCTTCATGAAGTCGATGAAGAAGAAACCCGGGCCGTTTCTGAAGGCCTGCTGAAATAAAAGAAAACTCATATCCATGCGTCTAAGGATATTCTTTTTTTGACCAAAAGTGTATCCTTATCAAAACTTGCCTTACGGGGTTGGGTAATTTATGAAGAGAACAATCGCAACAGTTATTTTTGCAATCATTATCATCGCAATGATTGCATCATCATTGGTATTGAGTGATATGTCTTTGTCACAGCTTCAGATAAGGACACTTAAGACACTGATAGTCATCTGCCTCTGCAGCATTGCTTATTGCTTCATAGTAGGTGAGATCACTCGTAACAACTCCCAGATGGATAAGCTTTGGAGCATTCTGCCTATAGCATATGCCTGGGTCATAGCAGCCAACAGCGGTTTTAAGACAAGGGTCACAGTCTATGCCATGGTTGTCACTATCTGGGGAATCCGTCTTACGGTGAACTTTGCAAGAAAGGGAGCATACAGCATAAAGTTCTGGACAGGGGAAGAGGATTACAGATGGTCGATTCTCAGACAGAAGTCTTTTTTCCAAAATAAAATCGTCTGGGCTTTGTTTGACCTGTTTTTCATTGCTTTTTATCAGAACGCACTGGTACTTGCCATATGTCTTCCGGCTCTGGCAGTGATGGAGTCAGCCGTACCATTTAGCTACCCGGATGCGATTGCCCTTATATTTGCAGTAGCCTTCCTGCTTCTGGAGACTGTAGCAGACGAATATCAGTGGCTGTATCATCAGACAAAGAAGAAGCAGCTTGAGAAGGTCGGTTCTTTGGAAAAGCTTCCCGAGCCGTTCAATCTTGGATTCAACACACTGGGCCCATGGGGATATATGAGACATCCGAACTATCTTGGAGAGCAGGGTATATGGATGAGTCTTTATTTCTTTGCCATTGGAGCAGGTGTTGCCCGTTACGGAATCTTCCACTGGTCAATGGTCGGACCTCTTCTTCTGATCTTTCTGTTCATGGGAAGCTCAACTCTCGGAGAGGCAATCTCATCAAAGAAGTATCCAAGATACAAGGACTACATCAATCAGGTTTACAAATATAT
>JAGBRG010000187.1 GCA_017632495.1 Spirochaetales bacterium | reverse complement strand
TCGCCCAAGACTGAATCCCAAGCTCAACTACCGCGACCACCGCAAGGTCTGCATCATAGACGGAAACGTGGCAATAAGCGGCGGTCTTAACATTTCCGATGAGTACATTAACAGAATCATAACCCACGGCCATTGGAAGGACAACGGCTTTATCATCAAAGGCGACGGGGTATGGAACTACACCTTCATGTTCCTTCAGCTGTGGTCCATGTCTGCTCCTGAAGAATACCATGTCAGCGACTTTTCCAAATACATGCCTACCAAGAGCGCCGCTTCTGACGGCCTGATTCAGAGCTTCGGCGATAGTCCTTTAGAGGAATTCGCTGTAGCCGAAAATGCCTATATGAGCATCATCAACAGTGCAAAGCGCTATGTGTGGATAAGCACACCTTATCTGATTCTGGACAGCTCCATGGCAAGTGCCCTGGCTTTGGCTTCAAAGAGCGGAGTGGATGTCAGAATCATCACACCGTCCATTCCGGACAAGCAGTCAGTCTTTGCCCATACAAGGGCCAACTACAGGTCTCTTCTGGCCAACGGTGTAAAGATCTACGAATATGTTCCGGGCTTCATGCATGCCAAGATGTTTGTAAGCGATGACGAGATTGCCCTTGTTGGAACCACGAACATGGACTTCAGATCGTTCTTCCTTCACTTTGAAAGCGGAACCATCTTCTATGGAGGAACGACAGTTCAGGCTGTAAAAGATGACTTTAAGGATACCTATGCTCTTTGCAAGGAGATAACATACAGGGAATTTCAGAACAGGCCCGCAGGACAGAAGCTTTTGGCTTTGTTTTCAAAGATAGCAGCACCACTTCTTTAACTAAACAATGTTGCTTGTTGGCGTTTTCGATGTTACGATATACAGTAACACGGAGGCATAGATGGAAGACAATCTTTCTGAAATCATTGATATTTTCTCAAGAACCACAGACAAAAGAGAGATGAGAAGTCTTTTCGAGGATGTTTTCACCGATGCCGAACGCACAGACATAGCCAAGCGCTGGTACATCTTCAAGGAGATTTACAAGGGCACACCTCAGAGAAAGATTGCAAAGGACATGGAAGTCAGCCTCTGTAAGATAACAAGAGGTTCAAAGACCCTTAAAAACGACCAGTCGGTGATAAAGAGGGTTCTTTCAGAACTCTATGACGAGACCCATATCTAGAAATCAGAAATTGAAGAGATTGGCAAGGTTCTCCCTTGCCTTTTTTCTTTTATCGTCTTCAGCAGTATTTCCCAGGCTTTTGTCAGTCAGTCTGAAATAGTCGCAGTGGTTGCTCTTTTCCTTGTCCCAGACAGGTTCATCCACAGACTCCCTGCATCCGTAGTGCGCTTCAGCGCTGTAGAATGTGCAGCATCTGCAGCTATGAAGGACCTTAGAGCAGGAAGGGCATTCGGTAGAGGAATAGACTGCGCTTGTAAGTTCTGCTCCGCAGAAAGGACACTTGGGCATTGCATTTACCTCAGTTGATTCTAAGTCTGTCACCCAGGGCCTTCATCTCGCCTTCAGCGTACTTGTCATGGTCCTGGAAGTGCTTTCTTCCGTCTCCGTCAAAGCGGGGAATCACGTGGACATGGATATGAGGAACTTCCTGACCTGATGCCGGGTCATTGTTGATGATAATGTTGGATCCCTGATTTCCCAGAACCTCACGCTGCTTCTTCTCAATCTTCTTTGCAACAAGAACAAGGTGGGTAAGAACATCATCCGGGCAGCTTCCGATGTTAGGGTAGACCTTTCTGGAGATTACAAGACAGTGGCCCTTTTTGACTGGATTGATATCCATGATGACAAAGCATACTTCATCCTCATAGATTTTTGTGCTGGGAATTTCCCCTTTCTCGATCTTTGTGAAAATTGTATCCATGGCATTAGGATACAACTCCTCTAATCATTTTCCAAGTGTCTTGAATCTGCTGGT
>JAGBRG010000021.1 GCA_017632495.1 Spirochaetales bacterium | reverse complement strand
CCAGGTTGTTTAACCTGACCTTTTTTGTATTTATCCGGGCACAATGACTGGATTTGAAACGGAGCGTCAAGCAAAGCCTCCGGTGGAGGGTTTGCAGCGTAGGCGGCTTTTGCCGGACAACCGGTAGGCAAAAGCAAATCCAGTCTGCCCGTGCACACCACTCTCTCAACATCAAAAAGCAGTACAGACGTCAAATTTTTCATTGCCAGACTGCTTAAGCAGTCTACGGAGCATATTTTTTCATCACAGACTGCTTTCTATTTCAGCCCTCGTTTCTGGAACGAAGTTTATTGCACTTGTTAATGTTGTAAGCCCTTCTCAGGCTGCTTGTGGAGCGTCTTGCATCACGCCACTTGGCCTCAATGTTCCCTACTCTGGTGACCATGCGGTGTTTCCACCTGATACCATACGAAACACCAATCATGATTAATCCGACCAATGCAATTACAACACCTGTGATCATGGTGAAAAGCGGCTTGAGATTGGTCAGACCGAATTTCTTTCCTGACATGATGAGAATAACAATCAGACCGGCGATGGTAAGAAGCAACCCAGAAACCTGAGCAATTATGAATGATTTTGAATAGATTGTGTTTCCTATAATCAGAAACCCTTTTCCCATGCCCTTGAAGACTTTCTTGACTCCCATGGTAAATCCCCCATGGCTCTTATTTAAGCACAGAACTCAGAATGAGAAAAGAATAATGTCATTGCTTCCGCCGCTGAACATCGGGTTCTGTCTGCTCTCGTTGTCGTTATTAACAATATAATTAGCCACATCAAAAAAAGTTATCTTCCCATCCTTGTAGGCTTTTCCGAGGACCAATTCTCCTTTATCTTCATCCCACCCAAAAGCCTCTAATAAAGCTTTTGTAAAGTATCCATGTTTAATCGACTCATGTTCACGAGATAGTTGATAATACCTAGATGCACTAAGATAAAATGTTGACGATTTTTCACATATTTTTGACCTGAGGCCAAAAAGTTTTGTCGCATCCATGGAACTGTATTCATTACCTGTCACGGATACATAACCTGCCTGGACGAATGAACCGGAGAAGCAAAAATCGGAGAATACAACCTTGGTTCCAGGGATATCTTCAATTAAATCAGAAATATCGGAAACAGAGACATCGGTATCAGAAACACAAAAAACTCCTTTTTTTGATGTATCGGTCCCGTATGGTACCTGTTTTGTAATCGAACTCCTACCATGACCACTGAAAAAGGTGAAAACCAAATCACCTTCTTCTGATGAGTCTTTTAATTTGGCAAGCATTTTTTGCAAGAAGGGCCATGATAAATCATGATAGATAGTCGCATTTATACCATCATTAGTAATGATTTTGTCATATTTTATCGATTCTAATGATGATCCATAAATAAAAAAAGTTTCATACTCACAATTCTGCTTAACGGATAACTTAGACAGTACTCGACCGACCTGAACAGCATCGTTAACAGTATATGACAATGGACTCGATGTACCTGAATAGTCATTCCCATACACCAGAATGTGGACCTTGCCCTGCTTCGGTTTTTCCATGGAAAGCTCACAGGAGCAAAGAGATATGAGGATGATTGCAAACAGAATAAGTAATATGCTCTTTCTCATTTTTCCACCCTCACCTTTTGAACCTGATTTTCAATGAATCAACACTTACCAGGAAGCAGACTGCAGCATTTATGCTGACAGAATCTGCCTTCCAGAACAATGAAACGGGAGTTCCCACGAACAACTTAAGCGAATCAAGATCGGCGAACCTGTAATATGGCGCAAGTTCGAACTCATGGGCCACAAAGCGAGCCGAGCTTCCGGAGAAGAAGCACTGGAAGAATTTGTACCTGAAACTCAGATCAAAGTTATCATTTATTCTCCATGTCAGGTCTCCCATAGCACCGAAGCCGTTATAAGGCTTAAGAGTGCTGATTCCAAATGCCATGGACCTACTGACATTCAGATATGAAACTCCGAAACCGACCTGGATGGCACTGTCATTATCAGAATCCAACGTGAATGCAATATTCAGAAATTCAAGATCCAAAGAAAGAAGCCGCGAGGTTCTGAAAGCCGGCATCTTGATGCTGGGATCTCCGGGATATTCTTTAAGATAATCGGCTGTGGGATGACAGAATGAGCCTCCGAATCTGACGGAAACAGAAGGTCTTGTGGCAACTGCCGCAAAACCAAACTGCGCTACAACAAAAACTGTAACTAAAAGCAGCGCAAAAACCGCCAAAACTCTCTTTCTAACCATTGCTGACATTATAAACTTTAAACCGATTTGTATCAAACTGGTTACAGTAAACTCTTTGTGATAATCTTTAATCATGCTGACGGATTTTCACTCCCATATTGCATCCGAATTCTCCATAGTCTGTACCGACACACCCGATGCCCCCGTAGCAGAAAAAGCCCTGATGAACTGCATCGGCCTTCTTCCGGACAAATGGACAGAAGAGCTCGAAAACCTGCTCTACAAAAGGCTTTCTGAAGACAAGACCATTCACATGGGAGAAGTCGGCCTTGATAGAAGATTCCAGGACAAGATTCCCATGGAAAAGCAGCTTCAGATTCTTAAGCGCGAGATGCTCTTTGCCATAGAAAACAGCAAAAGCATCACATTGCACTGCGTCCGGGCAACAGGGCTCATGACAGAGCTTCTATCACAACTTAAGTTCAGGCCTTTTTCCGTTCTGTGGCACGGCTTTACTGGTTCTGCGGAAACAGCAAAGCAACTGTACCACCTAGGTGTGATAGTTTCCCTAGGTCCGCGCATGAGCACGGACGCAGAAAAAATAAGGAAGATCTTCAGTGCAAATCCGATGACAGTGCTTGAAACTGATTTATCAAAACATATTGGCGGTATCGAGATGAGCGTACTTGCGGAGCACTACCAAAGGACCGAAGATGCTTTAGGGGGGATTCGCTTTTTTGACAACATCTCCGAAGCACTGAAGATCTTCACAAATAAAGCTTAAGTTACATTCAAAGTCAGCGATGCTCCGCACATAGTGCCGGGAACACTGCTTCTGACTATCACATCGTAGCGGTGAATGCCACGCAATGCCGTGATGGTGCGCGTGGATGCGCTTCCCGAATAAAAAAGACCTCCGTCGCAGAACCACTGATAAACAAGACTGGATGTATCAATTATGCTGTCCAGGCTACCATGCTTTGCCTGAAGCGTCACAGATCCACCTACAGAGATATTTGTCGGAGAATACTCAAGATAAAATGTCATTGGAGACCCCACTCTGTTGTCAATAACAAAAGAAGGCTCGGCAATAGGTTTAGACCCGCTGAGATGCAGCGACCCTTCGGAAACGGTTCCCTGAATTATTCGCACGGCATCCGCAGCTCCGACATCAAGACTTCCATCCTCATCAGAGACATGAACCGACACAAGATAGCACCCGGCATCAAGCGAAATCAGAACGTCTATTCCATCCGAGACCCTGTTGGATTCCCTACTGACATAATACACCTCATTTCCGGCGATATCCTGGATACTCACATCAATCGTAACACTGTCAAGATATGTGATATCCTCATCCCAGTCCAAAGAAAGCCGAAGCTGTCCGCTTCCTGTCATCTGGTCAAGGACCACCGTCACATCATTTCTACCCCGTCCGATCTGATAATCTCCGGAACCGGAGGCAATTACCTTACCCTCGGCATTCAAAGCTTTGGCGGTAATTGTCCACTGCCCTACGCTGAGATTATCCACATCAATTGTGCTTTCCAGACTGTCAAGCGGCCCGAATGATGCCGAGCCCGGCCCTGTCCCGCTAACCCTGTACTTATGTGTCTGCATCAAAGCGGATGCAGGCATGATGGTTCTGGCTTTCATACTTCTGTCTGAAAGCCGGATACTCAGCTTTGCACTTGCACCAGAGGCCTCTTCCTCCTGGCAGGAAACCAGGACAACTGAGCCGATAGCGATAACGATAAAAAAACCAAGAAACATTCTCAACTTCATATTGACTCCTCCGGGGTCCAACCCCTTTTGCAGTCCTATACAAATTTTTTGCTGAAAATATTGCGGTTTTTGCGAAAAAAACACAGAAAAAAAACGGCCACCGGTTTTCCGATGGCCGATTTGCTCAAAAAATGAACTCAGTAAAGCTTTCTGAGGTTCTCTGCTGCATCCAGAGCCATGAGAGCCTTCACAGGATCCTTGACCTTTGACATGAAGATCATTGCTGCGATGACATACGGCTTGTAGGAAGCCTGCTTGTAAAGAGGATCGAGGTATCTGTCGAAGACAGAGTTGTCAACCTCACCTTCCTTACATGAAAGACCGGTGATGTCTGCCGGCAGGCAGTGCAGGTACAGAGCCTTTCCGCCCTTTGTGAGCTTCATCTTGGCTTCTGAACATGTCCAGTCCTTGTGCTCTGCGTTCTGAGCAAGAAGCTTCTTCTCCAGAGCGTCGATACCGGCCTTGTCTCCCTTCTGATAGAGGCGGGTTCTCTCTTCCATTGCTGCGAACGGAGCCCAGCTCTTCGGGTAGACGATATCAGCATCCTTGAATGCCTCGTCCATGCTGTTGGTCTGCTTGAATGAGCCGCCTGTTTCCTTGGCGTTCTTCTTTGCAATGTCAATGACCTCAGGCATTACCTCATATCCCTCAGGATGAGCGAGTGTGACGTCCATGCCGAATCTTGTGAACAGACCGATGACTCCCTGCGGAACGCTCAGCGGCTTTCCGTATGACGGGCTGTATGCCCATGTCATTGCGACCTTCTTGCCCTTGAGGTTCTCGACTCCGCCGAACTGGTGGATGACATGAAGCATGTCAGCCATGCACTGTGTCGGGTGGTCGACGTCACACTGGAGGTTGACCAGTGTCGGTCTCTGCTCAAGGATTCCGTGTCTGTAACCGTACTCACATGCATCGATGAATGTCTTCTGGTACTTGTGGCCCTCGCCGATGAACATATCATCGCGGATACCTACGACATCAGCCATGAATGAGACCATGTTGGCTGTCTCTCTGACTGTCTCACCGTGTGCGATCTGTGAAACCTTCTCATCAAGAACCTGCTCCTCAAGTCCAAGGAGGTTACATGCGCTTGCGAATGAGAAACGTGTTCTGGTTGAGTTATCTCTGAAAATTGAGATTCCAAGACCGGAGTCGAAGATTCTTGTGCTCTTGTTGTGCTCACGAAGATCTCTGAGTGCGTCTGCCACTGTGAAGATGGCATCAATCTCCTCATCGGTTTTGTCCCATGTCCAGAAGAAGTCATTCTTGTACATGTTGTTGATGTG
>JAGBRG010000186.1 GCA_017632495.1 Spirochaetales bacterium | reverse complement strand
TGCAGTTGTCCTTATTAAGTTCAATCTCTCTTTCAAGCTCAGCTCTTTCTCTTAAGTTGTGATTCACATAGACAGCTTTGGTTCGTGTAGGACCAAGTGCTTTTGAACACAATACTAAAAGGTCCAGAGAATCACCGCCTCCGGAGAAAGCCACAAGGACTTTTGAGTCGTCATTTAAGTATTTAACGATGGCCTCAGAGAATACCTTTTCTATTGAATTCAAGCTGAACATCCCCCACTGAGGCTCCGTTTATAAGTTTGACGATAGCTTTTGCCGCATCATCAACAGAGCTGTCCAGAATCTTTTTTCTCTCTGTTTCAGTCTCACGTCCCAACACATGATCTACAACGCTCACACCTTCCTGTGGCCGTCCGATTCCGATGTAGATTCTTGTATAATCGGAAGTCCCCAGATACTCGGAAATGCTTTCAAGACCCTTCTGTCCGGACGACCCACCGCCTTGGCGGATCCTAAGGCCGCCCAGTGCAAGATCCATATTATCACACACGACCACAAAACGGTCCGTCTTTGAGAAACTGTTCATAATCTTGCCGCTTGCGTTCATGTATGTCAGAGGCTGGACCAGTACGGCGCTACCGTCAGCTGTTTTGACAATTGCCCGCCTGTATAAACGCAAACAGCGTTTTCTCAGTTTTACCTGAAAAAACGCTGCAGCTCTTTCAACGGCGTCAAAACCGACGTTGTGTCTGGTATGCTCGTACTTGGATCCTGGATTGCCCAGTCCAATTACTACAGTCATACGACCTTCATTCAGCAGATCTGGAAATCAGCATGGACAAGTGTTCCATACATGATGTTTTCCTGAAGAGCCTTGAAGATGCACTTGTAGTTCTTGCCGTCAACAGCAACCTCGCACTCCTTACCGATTGCAAGCTTTCTGAGCTGAAGACCGAAGTCATGTGCATCGAGTGTGATGTGGATGTTGCCGTCCTTGCCGTACATCTCTGCGGGGACTCTGCCTGCGCGGACAAGTCTTCTTGCTCCGGCTGAACCGAAGTCCTCTGTTCTGAGTGTTGCGTTGATTCTGACCATTTGTTTTCTCCTACTCTCATTGGCTCAAGGCCAATTACCATTGTTGTTTGCGTTTCGGACTATATCACAGTTTGTGATTCTTTGTCCACACGCTTTGCTCATATGTGTTGTTTGTGTGTTATTTTATTCAATCTTTGCCCTATGTTTTGTTTTTTGGTAAACTGTGGTCATGAGAATAAAACCTTTACGGGCCGTTTTACTTCTTCTGGTCCTTGCCCTGATTGCAGTCCTAGCCCTGGACAGCACGGGAATCATCAGTCTGGATGACCTTTTTTCAGCCTCACATAAATCAAACTACGTAAGCTATTCAAAGCTCACAGATGCCATGAAAGAAAGCTCTGTCACCGAAGCTGTGATTGAGCCGTCTTTTGTCACCTTCACAACACCTTCGGGCACATTTGTAACTGACAATCCGGATTCTGCGGATCTCAAGGAGCGCCTGTTGGAAGGCGGAGCCAAGGTCACGGTCAAAAACGGAGTCTCCGTCACATCGGTTCTGGATGTCATCTTTGATGTTATCTTCTTCGGCGCAGTGGCCTTCGGGCTTTTCAAGCTTCTTGATTACAGCAGAAAGACCTTCAAGGTCGTCCACGGCACAGGAGTGCGTTTTTCCGACATCGCCGGAATGGACGGCGTGAAAAAGGATATGGCATTTTTGGTCGATGTCCTCAAGAACCCCGCAAAGTACTCGGCCAAAGGCCTGAGACCGGTCAAGGGCGTGATTCTGGAAGGCCCTCCGGGAAACGGAAAGACTCTGTTTGCCAAGGCCCTTGCCCAGGAGACGGATGTGAATTTCATCGCAACCAAGGGTGCTGATTTTCAGAGCGCAATGATGAGCATCGGTGCCCGCAAGATCAAGATGCTGTTTTCCAAGGCACGAAGGCGCAGACCGTGCATCGTCTTTATCGATGAGTTTGACAGCATCGGCGAGCGCAGAAACTACGCAGGAACGGGCATAGATAAGGAAAACAACCGCATCATTACCACCATGCTAAATGAGATGGACGGCTTTTTGCCCAACAACGGCCTATTAGTCATTGCCGCCACAAACTCCTATGCGTCACTGGACCCTGCTCTGATCAGGCCGGGCCGGTTCGACCTTAAGTACACAATCGGAAATCCTGACGCACAAACCCGTGCAAAGCTCATTGAAATCTATACAAAGGGCAAGAAACTGTCATCTGAAGTTGACAGCCAGATTCTGGTTTCGGCTTTTGACGGGCTTTCATGCGCCGCAATAGAAACTATTCTCAACGAAGCACAGGCTATCAGCGAGCAGCAGGGAGGCGAGATAAAACTTGCCCATATCCTTGCTTCTGCTCAGAAAACCGGATGCAAAATCAATATCAAAGTCCATAAATAAGGAGTCTACCCATGAGAAAACATTTCCAAGTTCTTTTGATTCTTTCAGTATTACTGGTTCTTCTTGCTTCATGCGCCACAACTGACAAAAGCACCAAGACAGATCCCACCGTCATCTCCGTTTCCGGAAACGGAGTAGTCTATCTCGAGGCCGACATGGTCAAATTCAGCATCGATGTCAGCGAGACGGCCGACACCACAGGTGAGGCCCAGCAGAAGACAAACAAGAAGATGGCACAGATTCTGGATCTTCTGAGAAAACACAAGGTTGATGACAATGACATCTCCACAACAGCGCTGAACTTCAGCACCGAATATAACTGGGACAACGGCAAGCAGATCAAGGTCGGAGAGTACGTCAGCCAGACAGTGTACGTAACCATGAAAGACATCAACGAGTTCTCCCCTCTTGCCGATGACATCGGAAGCAAGATTTCGGGAATCTCGTTCTACAATGTAAACTTTGACTCAACTCAGAAGATTGTGGCAGGCAACACAGCTAGAGAGCTCGCATATAAGAACGCCTACGAAAAGGCCCAGCTGTATGCAAAGCAGGCGGGCCTTGAGGTTTCA
>JAGBRG010000185.1 GCA_017632495.1 Spirochaetales bacterium | reverse complement strand
ATCTGGAAACCGGTGCTGAAGGTTCCTATGACTTCACTAAGAAAGAAATCTATGGCATGGTCTATGTCGATTATGACACCACTGACATCACTGCCTATGCGATGGCTATGACGTTCATGGATGCAGGGTCTGAGGACATTCTGGGTTCCGCTGAAGTCGGAGCAATTACCGGACTCTATTCCGAGACCTTCATTGATCTGGCCAAAGTAGGTGTGGAGTTCAGATGGGACATTTATGACAGATACTCATCAAGCCTCTCATCGTACAGAGATCTCACAATTTACTGCACAGTTGAATTCTGACAAATCATTTCTTTGAGCCGTCTGTAAACTCAGGCGGTTCATTTACAATGACCTGATGCTTTGCAAGGTGGATGTTGTTTCTCTCGCACATAAGCTTCAGCTCTGTGTTGAAAGAATATGTGATCTTGAAATATTCACCCTTGCAGTATGCGGCAAATGCAAGAACTACGCCATCAAGTGTAATCTGGTCGATGCCTCTAAGCTCCAGATTCAGACCTGTATCATCGACAACACTTGAAAGCTTCTTCGCCATTTCCGGAAGCTCTTTGTTGATTACATCTATGACATGCTCAAGCGACTCGCCCGGATCGATGGTAAGATATGTCTGATATCTTGCAGTCTCTTCGCTAAGCAGGTTGGTGAAATCCTTCAGGTCATTGTTTCTGATTGCGACAACTTCATGGAAGCGTTTGACGGTCGTGGTGCGGATTCCGATGTTGAGGACAGTTCCCCAGGTCTTTCCTGCGTTGATGTAATCACCGTTATGGACGATGCCCTCGAATGTCATGATTATTCCGGCGAGGATATCTGATACAAGGTCCTTACATCCGATACCGAAAATCACACCTGCGACTCCTCCGGTCAGGCTCAAGGCCGTGGCATTGACGCCCACGTTGTGGAGGCAGATGAAGAATCCTGCGATGACCAGCGCATAGCTTGAGAAGCTATCCATGAGGCTGCAGATTGTCTCTCCCTTTGTTCCGGACATCCTTGCAACGAAGTAGAACAACTTATGAAGCAGCAATTTGATGATGACAAGAACGCAGATACTGATAACACACGTTGTGATGGAATAGAGGTTGATGCCAGTATCCCAGACGCCATTTATGCAGTAATACCAGACGGACTGACTTCCTTCCAGTTTTGCATGAATGAAGACAAACAGCAGCACGGCAAGCAGCATAAGCTTGGAGACAGATGCAAACTTTTCCCCGGATGTTCTGTCCTTCCATTTCTTGCTGTCCTGCGGCCATCTTTCGTCAAAGTACGGCTTGTCCTTGTGAAACAGCCGTCCTATTGCTGAAAGAACTAAAGCTTCCTGCTTGATCTTTTCATTGGCCTCTTCCACGGTAGGCTCATCTTCGGTAATCTGCTGCTTTTTCTCATCAGAAGCTTTCCAACGGCTTGAGATAATGACCAGAACTATCATGTAAAGCAGTGTCAAAGACATGGAGACCAAAGCCGGAGCCAGATTACTGAAGCTCAGACTGACCTCAGGTCTCATGACAATGTAGTATGAATCATCGACGCGTCTTACAGAAGCGAAGAAGGTATTATTGAGAAGAAGCATGTTGCCGTTGTAATTATCGCGCAGACGGTTTGCATCCAGTCCCAAATCCGCGATGTTCATTCCGACAACCTCATATGCTCCGATATTCATGCTCGAGATGCCGTTTTCTGCGATTGCAAGATACTCTAAGCTCATGTCACTGTCTTTGACGACCACGACAGCAGTGCCGTCCACAAGACCGAGCCTGTTGAAAACTCCGTTGTAACTCAGGTTCTCGCGGATACTGACAAGCTCCGACGGATTTAATGCAATCATTATGAATCCGTCGCACATATCGTTTTCATCTCTCACTGTGATAGCGGCAAGCTGAAGGTAGGAACCGAACACTGGGTCTTCTGCAGGCTCTCCGAGATAATCCGATCTGCCCTCAAGCATGACGTACAGCGGCGATGACTCATCTATGGTCAGATGGTCATATGGAGAATTAGTGACAACAGTCTGTCCGTTCTTGTCGAAGCGGTAGACATACCAGACACCCAGACTCTGGGCAAGATCAGACATGAAGTCTCTGTCAATTTTCTTGGGATCTGTGTTCTGTATGATGAGTTTGGCAAGACCCACTCTGGTTCTTGACTCGTTGTCACTCCATTGCCTCAGTTTCTCAATTGCAGCCTCATCGTTCTCAAGGACATCGACCAGGTTGCTGACCTTCCTCTGGCTGTAGCTGAAGGTATCGGCATAAAGGGAAAGAGCTTCCAGATACACAACACCCACAAAGGCAGCGACAACTACCAATGCAGATACTATCAGCATCTTGCCTGCCATGTTGCGGTTCCATTTCTGGCCCTTTTCCTGCTCCTCTGAATCGTCTTCATCAGACACGTGGATCATTGCATATAGGACGGCAATTCCGGTTATGAAAACGAGTAGGGTGAAGAGAATCAATGTAGCCGTGTTTGCATTATGCCTGACTTCCGAAACAGGAAGCATGGCCAAAATAATGATGTTATCAAGATTCAGCTTGTGTGCATAACAGCTGATTCCGCTTATTTCCATACGGACGATGCTGCCAGGTTCTTCAAACAAGGAAAGAAGCTCAGCTGTAGTTTTAATTTCCTTGCCTGCCTTAAGTCCCAGTTCTGTGAAGTTGCTGCCGTTGTATTTTTCATCAGGCGAGGTCTGTACAGTTCCTGTCTGTGGATTGATTGTGACAAGGAATCCGCTTTCTCCGACCGTTATGGATTGCAGGACATTGCTTGTGGAAAAATAATCCTCAAGCTCCCTCTGGGCCATCAATCTGAAGTTTTTTATGACAAGCAGCCACCTGTCACCGACTCCCCAGAAGTACGAATCGTTTCCGACAGAATAATCATCGACGGATAGGAGTTTGTTATAGATTTCTTCAGAGAAGGCCAGGTCATTCTCGATGCTTCTGTATGTTTCTTCATTATCAAGAATCGACTGAACCTTATCCTTTGTGTATTTCTTGTTTCCGTTTGCATCATACTCAGGTTGTCCGAAGAGCACATTGCCGTTACGGTCGTATATCGTCAGGGAAATGATTCCGCTTACAATCTCAAACTTTTCCAAAAATGGCCTTGCTTCTTCAATGCTGTCGTATTGTTCCAAAGCCAATGCAAGAGATCTTAGCTTTGCAACCTGAACCCTGATTGCAGCAACCTGGGCGTTGTACTCGTTGGAGACAATGGAAGGCATCTGCCTCATTATTCCGTTTGCCTGATCTACAAGCGTTTTTTGAGCGGTTCTGTCATATATGGTGTTTTCCATAAGGAAAAAGCAAAGAATCAATACGCATAGGAAGATAGCCCATGTGGTGATTATTGTCGTACGTTTTTTCTTATAGTCTTTCATTAGATGCACTTCCTGAAGGTCTTTTCAATCGTATCATTTGGCAACACATGTATCAAGAATCTAGCACAATGCCGCCAAAAACAAATAAAATAAACTTATCCGTTCAGTGGCACTAAAAAAGTAGCCGAAAGTGAGGCAATGAAATATGAGACCTTTGATTGAAATCTGTCTTGAAGATGTACAGTCTGTCCTTTCTGCACAGGAGGGCGGGGCAGACAGGGTTGAGCTTTGCTCTGATTTGTTCGAGGGAGGACTTACTCCGTCCTTAGGAACTGTGATTACGGCAAAGAAGCTGGCTCAGATTCCGATTAACTGCATGATAAGGCCCAGAGGCGGGGATTTCTGCTATTCGGATCTGGAGTTTCAGGCAATGAAGGAGGACATTCTGGCCTTCAAACAGGCCGGTGTCAACGGAATTGTTTTTGGAATTTTGACTCCTGAAGGCGATGTTGATATGGAGCGAAGCCGCGAGGTCATTAAGCTGGCCAGGCCTCTTTCCGTGACGTTCCACCGCGCTTTTGACATGACACGCGACCCGTACAAGGCTCTTGAGGACCTGATTGAGCTTGGGGTGGACAGAGTTCTGACAAGCGGTCAGGAGGCTTCTGTGCCCGAGGGTGCAGACCTTCTTGCCGACCTTGTCAAAAAGGCCGATGGCAGGATAATCGTCATGCCGGGGTGCGGTATTTCCGAGCGCAACTTCCCGAAAATCCATGCGAAAATCAACGCCAGTGAATACCACGTCCACCTTCCCGCCGAGGAAAGGTCTTTGATGAAATTCCATCCGGGACATATCTACATGGGTGGCCTGCTTCGCCAGAGCGAGTTCACAGTGACCCACACCGATGCCGCTAGGGTTCAAGCCAGAGTCGAGAAACTATAATGAAGCGGAGGCCTTTCGACCTCCGGAATGGGCAAGTTTTATTTTGTCCTGGTAAGACAAGGCAGTCTGCGAACCACACTTTGGGGTCTGTAGACTGCTTCAGGCAGTCTGTGGACCGTACTTTAGGGTCTGTGGACTGCTTTGTAGTTAGCTTCGATGTTCGAAATGGTGTTATCATTCAAATTGATAGGGGAGATGGCTCATGGAGATTAAATTGATTGAACTGATTCTTAACAGACACAGCTACAGGGGTAAGTATAAAGCGACCCCTGTTCCTAAAGAGGACCTGGCTCTGATTATGGAGGCGGGTCTTGCCGCTCCGTCAGGATGCAACAAGCAGACTACAAGTCTGATTGCTGTGGATGACCCTGAGGTTCTCAAGAAGCTGAGGACCGTTATTGATCCTCCGATT
>JAGBRG010000184.1 GCA_017632495.1 Spirochaetales bacterium | reverse complement strand
AGCTGAAGGGGAACGAGTGCTATCCGTACACAATCAGCAGAACCCTGTTTGACGAGTCCGAAGGAAGAATCCTGCTGGATCTTTCCGGCTACAGGTTGTCGGAGTTTGAAGCAACAGAGATGGAAAAACGCCACTGGGATGAATACGCCGGCAATGCCGACATTAAAGAATCAGACAAAAGACCCCTCGGTCAGTGACATCGGCAGTGATGATCCTCAGAGTGGTGCTCGCCGCAATGGTCGTGACCGCAGTCATCATCGTGGTGATGATCATGGCAGTTGCAGTTTGCATCTGTTCCGAATTCGAGCTTTCCTGCAGCAAAAGCTTTGGCGGCCTCATCTGCAGATCCGCTTACTCCGGCACAGAGTCTGATTCCTGCATCGGAGAGGGCCATCTGAGCACCCATTCCGATTCCTCCACAAATCAGGACATCAGCCTTAACGGCATTGAGGAATCCTGCAAGGGCTCCGTGTCCCGATCCGTTTGTATCGATGACCTGCTGGCCGACGATTTTTCCATCCTCGATATCATAGAGCTTGAACTGCTCGGTGTGTCCGAAATGCTGGAAGATTTCTCCATTTTCATAAGTGACCGCAATTCTCATTGATGAACTCCTTTTGTCCATGATGTTCTGATTGACTTTTACCGGCTCGTATTCACAGCAACCGCCTGCAATCAGTAGTCTTTTCCCGTTGACGATGACATCGGCAATCTTCTTCCTTGCACTGTCATATATGGCGGTGACAGTGGTTCTTGCGATGTTCATTCTGGAGGCGCACTCCTCCTGAGTCAGATTCTCGCCGTCCAGCAGCCTCAATGCCTCATACTCGTCTATGCTGAGTATCACTTCTTCCGACGGTTCAATCTCATCCGGAGAGAAGCTGCGGTATGTAGGAAGCTGGGCAATCCTGCGACATCTGGTAGGTCTTGGCATGGCACCTCTTTATTGACATATGTCAATTACAACTATGGGTGATTTTGTGACATATGTCAAAAACCTGGAATAAGTAGATGATTCGGCAAAGAAGACATGATTGTCTGGGATGGTGATCACACGGGAAGATGAGGGTCTTGAATCCTTTGATGTGTATTGACCAAAGCCTATGGTTAGATTAGCCTAATCATAGGTTAGACACAACTAACCAAACGTTGCTTGCGATGTGAAATGTATCGGTGAAAACCGACAAGCCTTCCTTTTTTTCTCTCAATGCATATTGCCAAGGCTTATCAATCTGTAGTTAATCCGCTGAGTGAGAAGACGCAGATTCGGGGATGCACCATCTGCAGAGAATCTTCTGATAATCAGACATATCGGATTCCTCATGAATACTCTTTGTATACTAAAACTGGGGATTAAGTTGGGTTTTGGTAGGCAATGTATACTTTTTAACTTGAATAAACCAAGTTTTAGTATATAATGAGGCTATGGACAAGAAGGAGATAATCAGAATACTGACAGAGACGTCGTCTATGCTAAGGGAAATCCTTGACTCGGTGGGTGATATGGCCGGCGAGGTCCTTCAGCTCAAGACAATGCGTGGTAAGACTTGCTTTTTTGCCTATTCAAAGAAATCGGGCAAACAGGTGTACATAAAAAAGACCGATAAGGAACGGTTGACCCGATTGGCGACAAAGTACTATGAGGCAAAACTGAAAGCTGCCGCACTGAAAGAGAAACGGCAGATTGACAGATGCCTGGATCTCCTCTCCAAAGATCCGGAGACCTCTGACATAACTAAAGTTTCAGAGAGACTCCCGGAGGAGATTAAAAGGAATGTGATTTCAGGACTCTTTGGGGAGGGATATGCCAGGAAGTGGCAGGAAGGCAACAGCATAGTGAAAAAAAGAAGGACCCATAAGAAAGATGATTATCATAAGTTCAAGACCCTGCGGGGTGATTATGTGGGTTCCAAGAGTGAGGTAATCATAGCGGACAGGTTGTTTGTCAAAGGGATTCCCTATCATTATGAGGTGGCTTTCACTCCAGAGGCCACAGCGGATCTCTCGCGCCCGGTCTATAATGAGTTCGGAATGATCGACGGATATGAGGTATTCGGATTCAGCCCATTTGATGAGGATACACTTCATCCTGATTTCTATGTGCTGAACAAGAGGACAAGAAAGGCATATTTCTGGGAACATCTGGGTATGATGGATGACCCGGATTACTGCAAGAAGAATTTCAACAGGTTCATGAGAATCCTGGATGCCGGTTATATAATCGGAGAGGATCTCATTGTCACCCATGAGGACAGAAGGCATCCTCTGATGACAGAGGATATCGACAGAATCATCGAAAAGTACCTTGCATGAATAATTCACATTTAGAACATGCTTTATCAAAGAGTTTCAGAATAAGTCATCGAGATTTACAATCGATGCCATGAAAAAGATTCTAAAAGACGCTCAATGATTATCCGTGCCTAGAAAAGAAGGATAACACCGGCAACAGATACAAGTGTTCCCAACAATGAAAGCATGGAGATCTTTTTCTTTCTGAGAAGGTCTATAGGAATAAGGAAAACAGGGCTGGTCTGATAAAGACTTCGTACAACACCAGCGGGAATCAAACGCATGGCACCCAATGTAAGAGTCACTCCCAGGACAGGGCCCAGAATTACAGCCAAAACCATCATCACAACATAACTGGGGTCCTTGAATGTGCCAAGCTGATTTGAATAGTCCTTCCTTTTGAAAAATCCGAATACTATCCAAGCTGCAAAACCACTTAAAAGCCTTAGCATGTTGGTTGACAGTGATGGTATGTCTGAAAGAGCCGCCTTTGCTGTTACATCCGATACGGACTGTAAAACGGCTCCCAGAAAGGCACAGATGATTCCCGTCTTTAATGTGGCATCGTTTTTTTTTTCTTTGCTTCCGTTCTCGCCCAGAATCATAAGAATGACACCGGAGACAGTGATGAGCATTCCCATGGCCTGATTCCCTGAAAGCTTTTCGGAAAAAAGGATAAGAGAGAATACTGCTGTGATGGCCGGGTTCAATGTCATGATCACGCTTGTCTCTCTTGCTCCGAGGGTGACAATGGCTTTGAACATGAAGTAGTCACATAGGAAGAACCCTATGATTCCTGAGGCAAAGGCGGCAAGATATGTTTGCAGTGAATAACCGAAGGGGAGGGAGCCTTCAAAAATCAGGAGAAGAAGTAGCCCCATCGGAACTGCGATGAACATTCGGACATAGCCTATCATGTCAGATGTCAGACGGTCTCCCATCCTGTTGTACAGGCTACTATTGAGCGCACCTGAAAGAGCTGCGGCAAGAGCCATCAATTGTCCGCTGAACATCAAATCCTCCCCCATGACACTCTAATGAACAGCAGAAAAAGAATAAAGTGGTGTTATTCCGACGGCTCATTCGCATACAGTTTCAAAAACAGTCTGCTGGCTTCTCTGGTTGCCCACATGCCGGATCCAGAGAATTGAATTGTATACTAAAAACGAGTCTTATTAGGGAAATAGTAGGCGATGTATACTAAACACCAAATCTAAACCGAGTTTTAGTATACAGGCGTGTCATCGGCAAGGCGGATATGTAATCACTCCCACTCGATTGTGGCAATCGGTTTAGGAGAATCACACCCGAGGGATTTCAAGGCTGATAATCTTCCAGGAAGCTGTGCTTTTCCTTTCCTATCTTGTATCCGGGGAAAGAATTCAGAGAAACGTTGTGAACGCTGTTGAACAGGGATTCCTCAATCAGGGGATTGTCCTTCTTGAGGCGTTTAATCAGAGTCTTGATCTCCTGGCGTTTTGATCCGCCGCCACCGTTGTCACACATTGTGCAGTTTTCGGTGAAACGGCAGGCACACTGGATGAATTCCAGATCATTGTAGTTCTTCCATGCT
>JAGBRG010000183.1 GCA_017632495.1 Spirochaetales bacterium | reverse complement strand
CTGATTCAGTCAAGCTCGGCCACGGTCGGTATTCTTCAGTCATTTTCTCTTTCCGGCATGGTCACATATGCCGCGGCAATTCCTATGATTATGGGAATGAACATTGGAGCCTGTGTTCCGACTTTGATCTCGTCCATCGGAACCAACAAGAACGCAAAGCGCGCCGCCATGTACCATCTGGTCTTCAATGTCCTGGGAGCTTTGTTCTGGCTTCTTGTCTTCATTGCAGGCAAGAACATCATTGACAGGACCATTCTCCTTAAGGCGGTAAACCCGTTCAGAATCGCCGTGGTCCACAGTACATTCAAGATCATGTGCGTCCTGCTACTGGCCCCGTTTAACAAGTATCTCGAGCGCCTTGTGTGCCGTCTTGTTCCCGATTCGGCATCGCCTGAGAAGAAGGTCGAGCTTGATGAGAGACTTCTCAAGGCCCCGGCTCTTGCTCTGGAGCGCTGCCGTATCCTGATGGACGACATGGCCAAGGTCTCAATGGAATCCATTTCCATGAGCCTTTCGTCTTTGGGTGACTATTCCGATGACATTGCCCGAGAGATTCAGGAAAAAGAAGACCTTACGGACCACTATGAAGATGTGATGGGTACCTATCTTGTAAAGCTCAGTGCGACCAAGATCGGAAACGATGAAAGCATCATGGCTGCCGAGTACCTCAAGCTCATCAGCGACTTTGAAAGAATATCCGATCACAGCGTGGATGTGATGAAATCTTCACGTGAGATGAAGGATAAGGGCATCGATTTTACGGACGAGGCCGACAGCGAGCTTTCTGTCATGATAGATGCCATAAAGGAAATCACTCATCTGGCATACACGGCATTTGTCAAAGGCGATCTGAATGCGGCATTCAAGGTTGAGCCTCTTGAGCAGGTTGTGGATTATCTTAAGGAAGAAATCCGAACCCGTCATATCAGAAGGCTTCAGAAGGGCAACTGCAGTATTGAGGCAGGCTTTGTCTTAAACGACCTTCTTACCAGCATGCAGAGAGTCAGTGACCACTGCTCGAACATCGCAGGATGCGTCATTGATGCCGATATGAACAACCTGAACCTCCACCAGACACTCAAGGATTACAAGCACAACAGCCAGAAGTTCAACAAGGTCTTTGAGGCCTTTAAGAAGCAGTATGCTCTTCCGTCCGACTGAAAAGGATGTTAGACTCTAAAAAAAGAGGGGGAAGATATGAAAAAGATTGCTTACGCTCTTTTGGCTCTGATTATTGCGCTTGTTTTCGTCTCCTGTGCCACAGAGGGAGAAGACCCTACAGGTCTTCGCGGAGTCTGGAAGGCGACTGACGAAGATATGAGTTATAAATTCACCTTCACCTCGGATGGACACTACGCCTACGAGTGCTATTACGAGGATGAATTGGATTATGCTGAGTTCGGAACCTTCGAATCCGATGAAAGCCACATCTATACGGACGGTTATGACCATGCAATCTCTTGGGACGGAAATAATCTGATTCTTGATTACTACGGAAATGAGCTTGTCCTGTCTCGTTCTTCCAAGAGTGCCAAAAACAATACTTCCCAGTCAAAGCTTTATGGTGTGTGGAAAAGCGATTACGGACTTGAAGCATTTGCCAAAAACGGAACATTCGTGGAATCAGGCTCATATCCATGGCTGAGCACATTCACTGCAGATTCAGAGCATATCTACTTTGATGATGATGAGTGTGATTATCTGATTATCAACAGCACATACTATCTAAGAGATGAATTTGGTGTCCATGTGTTCAAGAGAGAAACATCAAACGGAGAGGATCAGACATCCAGACAGATTCTGACAAACAACAATCCGTGGCATCTTATTGATACGGGTGAGGGTCTTAACCACTACATCTACAACTTCAGCGAGGGTGGAAGATATACCAGAGAGTACTATTATGAAGGCTCCGATGATAAATCCAAATCAAGCGGAACTTATAAATTCAGCGGCCATGTTATAGAGCTTTCTGATGACGGAGAGCTGGCCTACGTAATTATCGACAATCATGTATTCATGTTCACAATCTGAGAGGTTAT
>JAGBRG010000020.1 GCA_017632495.1 Spirochaetales bacterium | reverse complement strand
GAGGTAGAAATCATCACAATCTATCCCGGAGCCTCTGCAGAGGATGTGGAGAACGACATAACAAAGATCATAGAAGACCAGATGGTCACCCTGCCGTACTTCAAGAGCATGTCCAGTCAAAGCAACAACTCATACAGCTGGATCACTATAAACTATCAGGACGGCATTGATGTCTACGAGCAACTTACGGAGCTTAGGTTCCGCCTTCAGCAGCTTGAAGGAGATCTTCCATCTGATGCCCATAAGCCTTATGCCCTTGTCGGAGGAGCCACGATGCTTCCTCTGATGCAGTTTGCAATAATCGGCGGAGATGATACTGCAAGAATCACATCCTATATCAACGACACCCTGAAGCCCAAAATCACTCGTATCGACGGTGTGGCTTCGGTTGAGATGTACGGTGATGTGAAGCCGCAGATTGAGGTCAAGCTCAGGATGGACGATGTTTCTTCCAAGGGAATCAGCATCCTTCAGGTCTACCAGGTTCTGAATTACTCGAACTTCTCCGTCCCGCTCGGAACGGCTGACTATCAGAGCCATACCATAAACGTCAAATATGACGGAGCAGTGGACAGCCTTGATGAGCTTAGAAATCTTCCTGTGGGCATGGGCTCTGATAATGTGATGGTCTATCTCAGAGACATTGCGGACGTTGATTTCATGCTTCCGAAGGCCTCGATCTATGCCATGTCGGAAGGAAGCAATCTTGTCATGGTTTCGGTTACCAAGAGATCTGGAGCCAACACGGTCAAAATCAGCGAGATCATCAAGAAGATTCTTTCGGAACTGAATTCCGATACCGACGGGGCTTTGACGTATAAGATTTTCTCGGATGATGCCAAGAGCATAAAAAACAGCCTTTCAAACGTCCTGAATTCGGGAATAACAGGTATTATCATAGCCGTTCTGGTCATTTTCCTGTTTCTGAACAACCCGCGGGCGACGATTGTAATAGGTGCGTCCATTCCGCTTTCATTTTTGTTCACGTTCATTGCCATGAGAATCACGGGGCAGACTATAAACCTGATTACCACATCAAGCTTCGTCGTTGCCCTGGGAATGGTCGTAGATGCGTCCACCGTCATGCTCGAGCAGATTTCGCGCTATCTGGGACGTGATGAATATACTCCTGAGGAAGCGATTCTGATGGGATCGGATGAAGTCGGAGCCTCGATTATCGCCTCGTCCATGACAACTATTGTCGTCTTTATCCCGATCATCTTCCTGGGCGGCATGGTTGGAATGATTCTGAACGGATTTGCTAAGGTACTGGTTCTTTGTATCCTGGCTTCGTTGATTGTAGCCGTTCTGGTTGTGCCGTTTCTGGCCAACGTTCTTATGGCCAAGAATCCAAAGATTCCCAAGAAGACTGCCTTCATGAGGATGATGGATAAGCTTGAGGGTGCCTACAATTCAGCTCTCAAGTGGGGTCTGAACAACAGACGCTATGTCATAATCCTTCCGATTCTGCTTCTGATGCTTTCTTTGGTTCTGGTTTTCAATCTGGGATACAGCTTCATTCCGGCTATTGATACCGGAGAATACTATGTAAATATGGAATTCCCTCAGGGCTATGACCTTGATATGTCAAAGCAAAAGACTTTGGAGGCTTCCGAGATCCTTAGGGAGATTCAGCCTGAGATAGACGGAATTGCAATCTTTGTAGGTGTGAATGACTCAATGGGCGGCAATATGTCATCCCGACCCAACCAGTCATATATGTACGTCAAACTCAGAAGCGGAGACAGAAGAAGCGTCCATAAACTTATAAATGACGCACAGTATGAGCTTTCAGCAAGAATCCGCGATTGTAAGATCAAGTCCACAAACGGAGGCTTTGACAAACTTGTCTCATACATCTCAGGCGGAGGCGGTTATAAGCTTACACTTGTCGGAACGGATCTGAATCTGCTTTATCAGGAAGGTGAAAGACTACGTGCGTTCCTGGCACAGGATCCGGATGTCACTGTCACAGATATTTCGACGAACTTTGACGAGCTTCTTCTGACAATTTCAGCTGACAACACAAAGCTCAACTCACTAGGGCTTACAAGCTACGAAGTCGGTATGGTATCTGCCATTTTGTTCAACGGGGTGGATACGGGCAATGTCTCAATCGGAAACGAGGAGAGAAGCAACGTCCACATCTCAAGTGACATCACCGACGGCTTTATTGATGCTGCAAGTCTTGGAAAGATTCCGATCAAAACCCTTGCTGGAAGCACTGTTTCGCTTGAAGAGCTGGGCGACATAAGCGTTACAAGCACAGTCTCATCCATCAGGCACACAGACAGATCGCTTTCTGTCACAGTCGGAGCCACGCTTGTCAGTGAGGATGCCTCGGGCGTCACATCCAGAATGTACAACTACCTTGATCAGAATCCGCTTGCAGAAGGAATCGAGACCAAATCAAGTGGAATCATCGGCCTGATCGAGGACAGCATCGTGCCTGTCATTACGGCTGTGAGCATAGGAATCTTCCTCCTTTACATGGTCATGGTCATTCAGTTCGAGCGCTTCAGACAGCCGTTCATCATCATGGTCAGCGTTCCGTTCTGTTTAATCGGTGTCATTGTCAGCCTTCTTGCGTTCGGTTCATCCATAACCATGATGAGCTCAATAGCGCTTGTTGCTCTGTCCGGAACGGTTGTCAACAACGCGATTATCCTCATTGACTACATCAACCAGCTGCGTGACAGAAAGCGTGCCGCGCGTATGCTTGGTGTGGACGAGGCCCTTGTGGACAAGCCCGGAAGCGGCTACACCCACGAAGTTGCCCGCGGCAAGATGATTGACGAGAGATCCGAACAGGAGATTCTTGCACTGAGCGTGGTCAAGGGAAGCTCTTCGCGCTTGAGACCTATTTTAATCACAACACTTACGACAGTCGTCGGAGTCATTCCTATGGCTCTCTCCATTGGCGAGGGTGCTGAGATCTATGCATCCGTCGGCCAGTCGATTGCAGGAGGCCTTATGACCTCCACACTCATAACACTGTTCATCGTCCCTGTAATTTATTACATAGGCGAGAGAAACGTAATCAGAAGAAAAAAGAGAAGAATGGAGCGTTCGAATGGATAAAAGATTATTATTTGTATTGTTTGCCGTACTCGGCTCGATTTTGGTTCTTTGCTGTTGTTCCCAGGTCTTTGAGGCTGGAATCAGCGGAAAGGTCGTAACCGAAGTCGGAACAGACAGCGTCGCCGTATCCGATGTGAATGTCTTCGCTTATACAGACAAGGGCGCCAGAGACTCCGACTACGAGGAGTTCAAGGCAGGAACGCGTACAAGACCAAGTGAGAAAGCCGGCTATGTCGCCACAACCACAACAAATGCAAACGGTGAGTTTGTGGTCAACAAGATTGTCTGGGAGACCAAGAAGTCCAAATACGGAAAGACCGCGGATGTGAACAAGCTGTATCTGATCTTCTACCATGAAAACTACGATGTGGCCACAGAAGATGCCACCGTCATCAGCGACAGCACCAACCAGAGCAACGTCTACGTCACCCTCAAGGGCAACAAAGACTACACAACGCTGAATATTACGGTCTTTGATGTGTCGACCGGAAGAGCTATGGATTCTTCTGCAACTCTCTCGTACTGGGTAAACGCAGAAACCTCGTCTGACCCGGATACAGTTGTTGTAACAGGAAACACCTCTGTT
>JAGBRG010000182.1 GCA_017632495.1 Spirochaetales bacterium | reverse complement strand
TGCACTCAGTGCGAGATGTGCGTTTCCTCATGTCCTGCCTACGAAAGCCCAAGCGGTGAAAAAGGTGATGCTTTTGCCCTCAGATGCAATGACAGCGACCTTCTTTATCAGAGCACCTCAGGCGGAGCCTTCTCTCTTTTGAGCCGGAAGATTCTTGATGAGGGCGGTCTCGTCTTCGGTGCCGCCTTTGACGATTCATTCAACGTAGTTCACAAAGGCTCAACAGATATCGCAGCTATGCGTAAGTCAAAATACGTTCAAAGCGACATGACAAAGGCATATTCTGAAGTAAAAGAGACCCTTAATCAGAACAGAAAGGTTCTTTTTTCAGGAACACCGTGTCAGTGTCACGCACTTCTGAAGACTGTAACAGAGCATAGGGAAAACCTCATTACGGTCTCTGTTGTCTGCAGAGGTGTTTCATCCCCGGGTCTTTGGAAGCAGTATGTGTCCTTTCTTGAAAAGGACGGAAAGCTCAAAGCATTTTGTTTCAGAGACAAGAGATCCAATAACAGCGGCCATACTGTAAGCTACAGTACGGACAAGGGAGAGACTGCTGTCACAATGGACAAGGACCCGTTCTCTTCAATGTATCTCAAGTGCCTTACATTAAGACCTTCCTGCTACAGCTGCCCGTATACAAAGACTGACATTCCTTCGGACATAACCATAGGAGACTTCTGGGGCATCGAGAAGATTTACCCCGATTTCAATGACGGAAAGGGAGTATCACTTGTCATTGCAAGGACAAAGGAAGGTGAAAAACTTCTGAAATCCTGTGAAAATGATGCAAAGATCCTTCCCTGCCCGGCTGATATGGAGATGCAGAGCGCACTTAAGGAAAGTGCCCCAAAGAGTGTTCTGAGGATGCTTTTGTTCAAGGAATTTGCCGCTTCGGGAATTGAAGGTGTTCTGAAGAAGTTCGGAGGACTCAGATAGTACTGTAGTCTTTAAAGCAGAGATTAAGATCTCCTGCTGAGTTGATACCCTTTATCTTTGCAGTATTGCTGTACTGCCAGATTCCGAAATCATAGGGATAATAAGGCTTGAAACGGTATTCGGCTATCCACTTCTCTATGCCTTCAAGACGCTCAAGATCCAAAAGCTTCTGCATATGCGTAATGGAGTTACAATACACCATAGGGGTATAGCCTTCATCAGACAGAACCTTGCAGAACTTAAGGGCGCTTGAGGTTCTGAATGAAGTATTCACACCAAAGTGGCGGTAATTGGGAAGAAGAACCTCGTAGTCTACAACCACAGGCCAGGTAAAAGTCTTTCCTTTGAGTCTGGAAAGAAGATGCTCTATCTCCTCATCCAGCTCATTTTCATTTACAGAGCTGGGAACATAGTAGGCTCCTGTCATAAGGCCGGCTTCTGTTGCACCCTTGTAATACTCTTCAAAGCGAGTGTCATCATACAGGCCATCGTTTCCGATTAAGTGCCTTCCTCCAGCTCTGATAATGACAAACTCAATTCCGTCCTCTTTGACGGCCTTCCAGTCCACTTCTCCGACATAATGCGATACATCGGTGCCGGTAATGGCCTTGCGACCATCCTCAAAGGTGAAGGAATATCTGCCTGTTTTGGGGTCTGTTACTATGTTGTGGACATCAAACGGGCACTTTTTCACTTCTTCATGGCCATCCGCTGTCTCAGGATTCTGGCGTAGTTTGCCATCTCGTTTCCTCTGTGAAGGCGTCCTGTGTTGCTTGTGTGGATTCTTCTTAAAAGCGTCACATAGTCTATTTCAACTGCCTTCATCCCGGTTGCCCTGAATCTGATGACCCAGTCTACGGTCTCTCCGCTCTGAAGGCTCTCATTGAAATATCCTATGCGGTCAAAGATCTCACGCTTTAAGAGGCTGCAGCCAGGAAGCGTTCCTCCGTAGGGCTCGGCCTTGAGCCTGAGCCCTTCTTTGTCCTTGTCTTCCAGCTCAGGAGAAAAAAACTCGGTTGCCTTGGAGAAACAGGCATACAAGGATGGGTCTTTCTCAAACTGTGAGAAAAACTGCTTTAAAGAGCCCTTGTTCAGAATATCATCGGCATCAAGAAGAAGGATATAGTCCCCTTGAGCAATCTTCAGACCGGTATTGCGCGCAGAGGCAGCGCCCTTGTGGTCCTGAATCAGGACCTGGGCTCCGAGGCTCTTTGCAATCTCGACTGTCTTATCATCAGAGCCGTCATCAATGACGATAATCTGAGAATCCTCAGGATAGCCTTCCTGGTTTCTGACTGAATCAACAGCCTCTTTAAGATACTTTTCCGCTCTGTATGCCGGAATGATTACTGATAGTTTCATCTATGGCTCCTGTAAATCACCAAACAGAGAGTCTTTCCTCTTTTGGTCTGTACATCGCAGTTCCTTCCTTGACCTGAGGATATGTGTCATAGAACTCTTCGAACATCTGGATGACGAAGTTCGTCCTGATAAAGTCCGCAGGATGAATGTCACGTTCATACTTTTCCAAAACATATTCTACATCAGGGAAGATGGAATACCACATAAGCGCATATGTTCTGAAGAACAGATCATAATCAAAGTTAGGATAATCCTTTGCAATATCAAGAGAAAGAATCAAGCCTCCGATATCAGCTACCATCTCGTCAAGAACATGGTGACCGTCAGTTGCATAATCATTAGTAAGATAAATCTCACTCATTGCATCTGCGATGCGGTTTGCCCTGTCTGCGAAATTCTTTGCATCTTCCTCAGTCCACCAGTTCTCAAGATCTCCGAATTCATTGTAAAGTGCTCCGTCAGTGTCAAAACCGTGTGTGATCTCATGTCCGATTGTGGCTCCGATAGATGCAAGTACTGTCTCGATGCTGTTGTCAAAGTACAGCGTATCGTCGAGGATTCCCGCAAGAATATTGATTGAGTTCTCAGTAGAAACGTAGTAAGCATTTGCCTCAGTGGTCTTTCTGTTTGTGAATACCCAGTTACCTCTGTCTATCTTCTTTCCGAGGAAAGAATTCTTATAGTTTCTATAGAAATCATCACAGCACAGAACAGCATCAAGCAGGAACTGATCGTGGTCCTGGACAAGTTCAAGAAGATCGCTGTAATCAAGCCACTCGTCAGGATAAACTACGACATAGACCATGTTTCTGATCTTCTCAAGAGCTTTCTTCTTGGTAGCGGCAGAAAGCCAGGATTCGTTTTCAAGTCTCTTCTCCATGGCAGAGATATACTTCTTGGTAAGATCGATAATCTTATCTCTGAGCCCCTCGGGGAACTCAAACTCAAGGTAAACCTGATCCACGGCACCCGAAAGATATTTGTTTACAAACTCATAAGTTACATCGTCAATTTCAATCTGCTCACCCTCTTCAAGGTCAATGAACTGAACATATGTGTCCATGTCGATGAATGTTTTGGCATAGCCGACCATAGAAGTAACGTAAATTGCCTTAAGAATATCAAGATTGTCATTAAGATACATCTGATCAAAGGCATAGAACATGCCGGCATTGTTGACTGTATAGCAGACAGGAGAGCCGTCTTCCGAGTAGTATCCAAGACCGATGAGAAGGTCATAAAGCGGTTCGCAGAAGTCCTTGATCTGGTCCAGAGTCATAATCAGAACATCGTCTTCATTTGATGTCTTTTCCATAAACTCGGCATCAAGGAAAGCTGCATTAGCTTCATATTCTTCAAGGACATCGATAATGTGTTTTGCATAGTCCGCATCATAGTCGGCCAGTTCAAGAAGATATGCAAGATACTCTTTCACCTCCTCTTTATCCTCCGGGGTGTAATCCTTTTCAAGCAGTGAGGAAATAGGAAGATGGTAATCTATCGTAACACCATATCTTGACGGGTCGTTTGCAGCTTTATCCACATATATGATTGCAAACGGATTTCCGAAGATAAGGCCTTTCTGAACCTCTGCCGACAGTTCCTTGATATTGGTGCAATTTGTGATCATGTCTCTGTAAAGAACCAGAGGTTTGTTCCCGTCGGCATTGCGTTTGTCAAAATCGGAAAAGAGTCTGTAGTAGGCGCGAATCAGCTCAAGCTCATCAGAAGTCTTTGTAGTATCATAAATTAGAGCCTTAAGCTGTGCTTCCTGAGCATCATCCGATCTGGAGTACAGATTATCCTGGGTCAGACCATTGGCTTTGGCCTTCATGTAACTGTCATAGTTCACATGAAGCTCATAGTGCTCTTCCAGAGCTGGCTTTTCAGAAGGCCAGTTGTCGTAGATATTTGAATTCACCCACGGCTTTCCATGAAGTTTACCTGATGTC
>JAGBRG010000181.1 GCA_017632495.1 Spirochaetales bacterium | reverse complement strand
CTTTGCAAGCCCTATCATCACGCAGGGACCAGAGGCTCTGTAGCTTATGACATCATAGTGCTGGAATATGGCATGGATTGTGGCAAGAAATGAATAGATCAGGACGCCGAAGCCTCCGTTGGGGGTAGGGACTGTGACGATTTTCACTCCCTTGTATTCCTTGAGTTTCTTCTGGTTGTATTTTTTACCGTTGATGTTGTCGCTTCCGCGGTTGTAGACGGTGACGCTGTGACCCAGTGCCACCATTCTTACGGCATGCTCTTCAACTCCTTTTTCGATTCCGCCTTCGTTGGACGGAATGCGCTTATGTCCGATTATCGCGATTCTGAGGGATTTTTTGGTAGAGAGGTCCTTTTTCATCAGACGGCACCCTCTCTCTTGAAAAGCACAACCGCTGTCTTGAACAGGATGCTGGCATCAAGGCTTAGAGACCAATGCTCTATGTAGTAGCGGTCCAATGCCACAATCTCATCAAAGTCGGTGATTTTGCTTCTGCCGCTTACCTGCCACATTCCGGTAAGACCCGGACGGGTGCTCATTCTGATTCTGTGGCTTAGTGAGTATTTGTTCCATTCATCCTTTGTGGGCGGTCTTGTTCCTATGAGGCTCATGTCGCCCTTAAGGACATTGAAGAACTGAGGAAACTCGTCAAGGCTTGTCTTTCTGATGAAGTTTCCGATTCCCTTCGGGTTTCCATTCTTATCCTTCTTCTCGCTTCCGATGATTCTGGGGTCATCGTCGATTTTGAACATCAGGCCGCTTGAGATCTTGTTCTGCTTCTCAAGCTCTGCCTTGCGCTCTTCCGCATCAAGATACATGCTGCGGAACTTATACATCTTGAAGACCTTTCCGTTCTTTCCGATTCTCTCCTGTGCGAAGAAGGCCGGGCCCGGAGACTTTCTCTTTATCGCAGGGGCGATGAAAAGATAAAGAATACCGGTGATGATGCAGCCGAAGAAACCGCAGATTATATCAAACAGCCTCTTCAGGGCCAGATCAAAGGCCGAAGCAAACTTGACGGATGATGTAAGGACATCGAAATAACCGAATCTGTGAATCTCTGTGAAGTTCTCCATGAACGAGTTGGTGTAGTTGACCGTGATTCCCATGTTCATGAAGATATCGATGAACTCCTTGGGCATGGGAATGTCATCCGGCTGGACCACAAGGACCTCGTCAATGTAGGTATGGTTGATCTCCTGAAGGGCATCGTTGTCAAGGTATGTGACCGAGATGTTCATGTCATCGAACTGACCCTGTTTTATGGGATCCATGGTGAAAATCTGTGTCAGAGTGAAGTCCTTGACCGAGTTGGCATTGAAAAGAAGCTCATATGTTCTTCTGACAAGTCTGGATGACGTGATGAGGATGATTGCCCTCTTTTTTTGTGCTCTCTTTGCTCTAAGGACCCGTTTTTTGTTAATAGTCCTTCCGATAAGATCCAGAACGACAAATGTTCCCATGACGGTGGCAAGAAGAAGTCTGGATGCTGAATCGGTGCTCTTTGTCACGAAGAAGTAGAACAATGCAATCAAGGTGGTTGCAATGGCAAAGCCCAGAACTCTCCAGATTTCCTGGAAGAAGGATCTTCTGACAATGGAAAAGTAATATCCGGCAAAAGGCATCACTGCCAGCTGGCACATGGAAAGGACAGCTGCCTGGAACCCCAGAGAATGGTTTGTATAGGGGAACCAGATACCCCTTCTGATATAGCAGACCAACATCAGAGCAAGCTGAAGACAGATGGCGTCAATGAATATGAAATCCCAGTGTCTCAGCCACTCCTGATTCACTCGTTTCTGCACCTATGTTTTCCTTCCAACCGCTCTATTTTAATACCTTATATATAGGGCTGTCAAATTTTAGTTTTAGTTAGTTGTTTCTGGGAGAAAACAGATTCG
>JAGBRG010000180.1 GCA_017632495.1 Spirochaetales bacterium | reverse complement strand
TACAAAGTCATGCGCAAAGTATTATGTTAATAAGTGAGAGATGAGAAAACTTTTTGCACTCACAGTTCTATTTGTGGCCGTACTTTGCAGCGTTTTTGCTGTAGATTCTGCCAACGCTGTCTCTATTGTGGTGACTTCCGTGGTCAAGGAGCCTGTCATTGTCACGCCCGTGATTTCAATCAGTTTTGCAAACGCAACCGTCTCATATCTCTCATCCACAACAGGGGACTCTGCCGTGGTTGAAGACCTAGATCTTACCAAGGACGGGTCTTTTTCCTTCTCGCTTCTCACCGCTGACGAGGTTAACATCATCGGAGTTTCCTACAAGGCCTCACTCTCCATAGAAATCGAGGCCGATGGCTTTCACCTCTACGAGGATACCGATCCCAACGCAAGAGGTAGTGCCTACTACTCAGGCCTTTCTATTAAAAAGCGTAACGCCGTTCCCATTTCATCCCTTGAGCCTGAAATCAACATTCCGGGCTTTGCAGGTTCTGACGAGAACGTAAGCGTCCACCACTTCAGCGGAAAGAACAACAAGATCGAAGTGACCTTCAACCCCGGAAAGACCAGAGCGGATCTGGTTCTGGGAACCTTCAAGGTAGATTGGAAGGGCAACAGCAACCTGGAGTCCGGTCTCTACAAGGCCGAGGTCATGGTCTCTTATTCCACATTGTGATATAGTCTTACGCGTATGTTTGAAGAAAACAGACTGAGGCGGGGATTCGACTGGGCATCGTTTATCAAAAACGTAGCCTTAATCGCCGTACCGGTAGCCTTACAGAACCTTTTGACCTCTACAGGAACCATGGTGGACACCATGATGATCTCCCGTCTGGGAGAGACAGCCGTGGGTGCCGTAGGTCTTTGCGCCCAGTACGCAAACCTGATGGTCGCAGGATTCTGGGGTTTTGTGGGCGGAGGTCTTCTTTTCATCTCCCAGTACTGGGGAGCCCAGGACGAGGAAGGCGTGTGCCGAAGCTACGGCCTTATGCTCACCTGCATAATGACGGTAGCCGCAATCTTTTCATCCTTTGCACTGTTTTTCCCCCACTTGATAATGAGGCTTTACACTGACAAGGTCGCCATTCAGGAAATAGGAATTCAGTACCTTAAGATAGTGGGCTTTGCCTATCCGCTTCAGCTGTTCTCCATTTCCGCCAGCACTTTGCTCAGGGGTACTGAGAAGGTAAGGCTCCCGCTTTATGCATCAATTGCAAGTGTCTTTACCAACCTTTTTCTGAACTGGGTTCTGATTTACGGAAACCTGGGCTGTCCTGCCCTTGGGGTGCGCGGAGCTGCGATTGCCACAGTCTGCGCCGCGGCCATGAATCTGATTCTGGTCTTTGTCGGATGTATTTTCATCCGCTATCCGTACATTTTCCGCATCCGCGACCACTTCAGATGGGTCGGCCCAAAGGTGAGGCTTTTTCTCAAGCGAAGCTTTCCGATCATCATGAACGAGGTGTTCATCGGAATAGGCAACATGGTGATTAACATAGTCCTTGGCCGTCAGAGCCAGCCGACTATTGCAGCTCTTGCCGTATTCAGAACACTGGAAGGCCTGATTATCGGATTTTTCAGCGGCTTTTCAAGCGCAGCTTCTGTTCTTGTCGGAAAGGATGTGGGAGCAGGGCACTTGGACGATGCACATGAAAAGGCAAAGCGCCTTGTTCCTCTTTGCATCCTGACTATCGCCATAGCAGGAGTCTTCATCAACATCTTCAAGACGAACATCGCACATGCCATGAGCCTTCAGGGCGAGGCCTTTGACATTGCCTGCTACATCATCATGGTGTTCAGTATTGTTGCAGTGATCAGGATGGGAAACTGGTGCACCAACGACACCTTCAGATCCTCAGGCGATGCTGTCACAGGTACGGTTCTTGAGATTGTCTTCATGTACCTCATGGTCATCCCCGCAGTGTGCCTTGCAGGCCTTAAGTTCAGAGTCTCGATCTACATCCTGTTTCCGCTTGTTTACTGCGATGAGATAGTGCGATTTGTCATCATGCAGATACATCTTCATTCAGGCAAGTTCATAAGACCTGTCACAACACAGGGTCTTGAGATGCTGGATGATTTCAGAAAGAGACGCTCTAAGAAAAGCTGATCTGTTTTAATTATTCAACTGTGTAGGAAAGAGTTACGTTTGATCTGTAAAGGCCCGGGCTTGTTGCAAGATCCGGGTTCTTTCCCCACTTTGCGGTGAATGCTCCGATTGACTGAGGCGGAACTTCCTTTGTGTCGTCAATGTACTTGATCTCAATTGAAACTACATTGTCCACAGCAACTGCTGTGACGGTAACTGCATCCTCATAACCCAGAATTCCGTTTGATGTCTCCCACGATCCTGCGGCTGAGGCCTGAACAGCCTTTGTGTTATCCGTATCCAGAACAAGGCTTCCCACTGTTGCAGTGAGATTGATCTTTCCCAAAGTCTGGACCTTCTGTGTCTGAACTACAGAGAACTTGATGTCGATATCATGCTGGGCAATGTCATAGTCACTGATAAGTAAACGCTCTGTCTCATCTTCCGTGGCATTGATGATGTTGTCGATTGAAAGTACAAAAAGGCCGCCGCTTGATGCCTCGTTAGCCGCTGAGATGGAGATTCTGCCGTCATGCACGACAGACTTAAGTCTCATGCTCATGCTGTCAGCAAAAATGCAGACACTTGAAACTAGGATTAAGGCAATGATGATAGAAACCAGTTTTTTCATATCTCAACCCAACCTTAACGGCTACCTTCTAATGTCGGTATAATCCATAGGAATTGTATTGTCAACAAAAATTGAAAAAATTTTTTAATTTTTTGTTTGTACAGAGAAAAAATTATTTACAGCCAGGCGGCCACCTTCTCAAGCATCGATGTCAGATAAACCCAATTATCAAGGGCAATCTCGGCTGCCGCCATGGTGTTTGCACGCTCTCCCAGCATGGATCTTTCGATTTTCATCTGAGGGCACAGCTCTCTTAGCTTCTCAAGACAGGCCTGCGTGATTGACGCACCTTCGCCGCTGATTATCACTTTCTCCGAGCCTGTGATCTGGACCGTCATCTCAATGGCGTTTGCCATGCATGTCAGAACCGATGAATCCACCTTGTCCCAGATATCTTTCAGGTGCACGTCCGTGTTCCCCGAAAGCGCCCAGGCCGAGACGTTGGCCTGAAGGCACCCGATTTTGCCACACGAGCACAGCCCGGTGGGCGAGACCTTCAGATGCGCAAAATCCCCGGATCCTCCGAACACTCTGTCTTCGCACACCAAAGCCATGCTGACAGAATCACCCCATTCTATATATATAATGGGCTCGTCAGAGACCAGAAGGTCCGTGCCATAGGATGCGTAGCGCTCGGCATCAACCAGGGCATAGGTGCTGTTTCGGGCAACGGTCTTGATTTTGAGGACCTGCTCAAAGGCATCGGCAATGGGGATGTTCTTCCAGGGGAGGTAGGGACTGCGGATGATGGTTCTGCCGTCCTCGGAGACCTTGCCGCCCACAGAGATTCCGGCACCCACAATCTTGCTCTGGTCGGCAAGCCTTATGACCCTGATGCAGCTTTTGATGATATCCACGCAGAATTCCTCGACCTTGTCGACCTTGGTGTTGG
>JAGBRG010000179.1 GCA_017632495.1 Spirochaetales bacterium | reverse complement strand
GTCACCCTCTTTAATCTTGTATTCCTGGTATTTGACAATGTCCTTTGAAAAGGATGACTGCTGTGAGATGGAAAGATTCTGAGCAATCAGAGGCTTTTTCATCTCTATGCCCTGCTCCACAACATCAGAGTATCCGTCATCCGTCTGAGATGCGAAAACCGAGGAATTCAGGTAATCAACTTCGGGAGTATTTGCACTTGCACTCAATGCACTGAGGCCTGAATCAATGGAAAGATCCAGTTCCGGCTCAGTTTTCTCTACAGGCTCTTCAACAGCAGCTTCCACGACAGGCTCCTTCAAAGGCTCTGAAACCACAGTCTTTGTCTCTGTCACAGGAGTCGTAGCAGTCGTAGTTGCAGTAGCAGACTTTGAGGATTTCACATTCTGGGACTCAAGAATCTTGACCCAGACAAGAACGGCGATTGCGCAGATGAGAATCGAAAGCATAATGACAGCCAGAAGAATCTTGGAAGAAGATCCTCTTGAACTTGAGACATTGTTATCGCTTAAGTCATCGTAATTTCTCGAACGCGCCAAAAAAACACCTCTTGTGAAACTTACGGCGTAATTATAATATCAAAAACATGGGTTCTTCAACGAGTAAAGGGAACATTTCAACTTTGCTTCTTGTAGTCACATTGCTTGTGATTGCTCTCTGCGTTGCTATTTTGGCAGAACTGATGGTCTCAGACAGGGTGCGTGCGGGCAAATATGTGAACCCTTATGTGGCAAGTCAGGTGGTCAGCGGAACAATCTACGACAGAAACGGCCGTGCCCTTGCCCTGGATGTTCCGAATCACAGCGTCTATGTGAAAACTGACCTTCAGAATGCCGATGTGGTATCACAGATTATTGCACTTCACACTGGAATGACTCCCGGAGAAATCCTTTCTGCTATCAAAAACAGTAAAGAAGAAACGGTTCTGATAGCAAAGGACATCCCATCTGATGAAGCTTCTGCCCTTAATGCAGATCTTGATAAGGCATCAATTCCCGAAGAGGAAGTCCATGTGACCAAAACTTACGCAAGAACCTACCCTGCCGCATTCCATGCCGCACAGCTTATTCAGGATACCGAGGAGGCCTTCGGCCATGTTATTTCCCCTATTCCTGAATTCGGACAGTCAACGACATACGGAAAGGATGTCTATCTGACAATAGATCTGGACATACAGTATCTTCTGGATCTTGCCCTTCAGCAGGTCTATGAGGTTCAGAGCCCCGAGTACTGCATCGGCCTAATCACAGACATCATCACAGGCGAAGTACTGGCGGCCACAACATATCCTTTCTATGATTTAAACGACAGCTCAGCTATTTCAGATCAGCAGAAGGTAAACAGAGCCCTTGTAAGTTCCGTTTCCCGCTCCGATTTGCGTGTTCTGAGCATCAGACCCATTATGAAGGTCACCCTTCATGACAGCGATGTTCCATCAGAAGACTATGTGATGGACAGAAGCCTCACAACAGACCTTGATGCGATCAAAAACCTGGTTGACTCAGCTGACGGAAGAACTGCGATAGTTGCATCCGTTCCTCAAGGTGAGCCGAAGTACATGATTTTCATAGGATCGATCAATCCCAAATACCACCAGAATTCCTATGTTATGGATGCGGCAATCAAATCAATTGAGCAGGGTCTGGCCGCTCAGAGCAAGATCTGACAGAATCTTCTCCTGCCTGATGAGCATAGGCTCTGACATATCGTTTGTAGTGTGATTGTCTCCTGAAAGATGTAAAACTCCGTGAATCAAGAGCCTTCTGAGTTCCTCATTTTCTGTGACATTGAAAGTCTTTGCATTGCGCTTTAATACTTCAGGACAGATTACCATGTCACCTAAGACCCTCTTTCTTCTTCCAGCTGTGATGAAGGCGCTTCCGTCAGGATCTTCGTCCTCAGCGGCAAAGCTCAGAATATCGGTGCTGTCATCGATATTTCTGAAATCACGGTTCATCTCGTGCATGGACGGCTCGGAAACAAAGGAGACTGAGAACTCGACGTTCTTAAGTCCCACGGCCTCTACGACCTTGTTCAGATAATCCAAGACAGCCTTTTTAGGTGCAAAGGCCTTGTACTGTGCGTTTTCATAAGAGATGTCGATTGTGTTCACTGTCAGTCCTCGTCAGGATATTCGATTCTGGAGTGGTTTCTGGCAGCAAGAGTCTTGACGAATGTGTCGGCAAGAGTCTTGATGTCGTTCATTGTCAGGTTGCTGTTATCAAGCTGTCCGCGCTCGATCTTTCCAAGGAAGATGGAATTGATCAGCTTGGCGTACTTGGATGCGTTCGGAGTCACAGTACGGCTTGCAGCCTCGATGCTGTCTGCAAGCATGACTATTCCGCACTCCTTGAAGTCAGGAATCTCTGCATTGTAGGAATAGTCCGATGCCTTTACGGTCTCTCCCCTGTCGTCATTGGATGCGGCCTGGAACTTCAAAGCTTCATTGTAGAAGTAAGCGATGATGTCGTTTCCATGGTGGTTGGCGATAATCTTGATGATCTCTGCAGGAAGACCCACCTCACGGCCCTTGTCGGCACCGACTTTGACGTGGCTCTTGATGACTGCAACCGAAAGGCTCGGGCTGATGTCATCATGCTTGTTCACACCGCTTTGGTTCTCAACAAAGTATTCAGGGTGCTCGATCTTTCCGATATCGTGATAGAGGGCGCCGACACGTGCAAGAAGAGGATTTGCTCCAATTGCGCGGGCACCTACCTCAGACAGATCCGCAACCGCCATACAGTGGCTGTAGGTTCCCGGAGCAGCTTGGGAAAGCCTTGTGAGAATCGGGCTCTGACCATAGGCAAGCTCATAGAGTCTGAAGACTGTCGGAAGATTGAAGACCTTTTCTGCAACAGGCAGAAACGAGGAAATCAGAATCTGTGCGATGGTGACGTTGATAAGAGTTCCCAGAATGACGGTGAAGATCATCGTGAAGGACGACTGGTTTATCACCATGAACAGAATGGTTATTCCCGAGCATGCGACAGAAGAGAAGAACCACTGGTAGATGGCATCTATTCTTCGGTTGAAGAATCTGATGAGAAATACGCTGGAAGATCCGCAGACCAGACAGTAGAAGAATGTCATGATCGAGGCAGGAGGCAGCGTGGCCATCACGGCTGAAAGCATTGTAGCCGATACAAAACCTATTCTCTTGTAGCCTGTGACCTCCGACATAAACAGCGGCAGGAAGAAGACAGGGAGGAACGAATCCGGGAATTCAAGATTGAGTCTTGAAGAAACCAGAGTGAAGAAATAGGTGGCAACCAGCGATATAATGTAGCTGAATACCAAAAGAATATGGAATTCAACAAAGTGAAGGTTCTTGTCTCCAAGGAAGAATCCAAAGACATAAAGACCTACAGCAATTACAATTGAGTCAAATACTAAGTGCCCCAAGAACTCCAGGAATGAGAAATCGTTGCTCTGGGTGATCAGCATCTGCAAAAGCTCAATCTGCTCGTTTCTGACAACATGGTCGGCCTCTATAAGAAGCTGTCCCTTGGTGATTGAGATAACAACAGGGTCAATAGCCTTCTCCGCAACCTCACGACGTTGCTCAGTGAGAGTCTCATCATAGTTGACGTTCGGCTCAATGACCTCAAGAACCATTTCCTCAAGAAGAAGTCCGTCCAAAGCAGAATACCCGGAAAGAGCATCGGCAAGAATAGACTGAATGAACTGTCTGACATTACCCGATGTGAGTATTACACTGGCTGAAAGAGAGACAGTATGCTCATGGGTTTTCAAGGCGCTTCCGTACAGGTTGCTGAGTGTAATGATGTCGTACCCCTCTTCCTTTACCCTGAGAATCTCATCCTCGTCGTAGTAACCGATTGAAAGAATATGGTTTACAAGATCATATGCTATTGAAAGCAGCGTCAGATCGTTCAACTCGGAAACACGCACTGCCAGATTCGGATTAAGAACCTTTTCCAGAACTTCTTTGTCACCCTTCAGAACTGCAGTTCTGAGACTGTCTGCCTTTGCAATGACACCATAGGATACTGTGCTGGAATAAGAGAAAACAGGAGCGACAGCTATTTTTGCCTGACGCTTGGCCTCTTCTGTGGCCTCGTGGTCAATCAGGTCGATGGATGTCTTGGCATAAACGCTCTTTTCGGCAATCTCGCCGACCTCATAGCCTGAGTAGATTGACTTATACTGAACCTGTGTATGCATCTTCAAAAACATAGGAAGCAACACAGAGCCTGCAAGCATTATAAGGAAACAGATGAAGAACGTCAGTTTTCGGTCGCTGGTCTTATCCGTTTTAGTTCTTCTCATATGCGTCTATGATCCTTTGCACTATCCTGGACCTCACCGTATCACGAGCGGTGAAATTTACGAAGGAGATGCCTTCGATGTCCCTGAGAATCTCCCTTGCCTGAACAAGACCGCTTGGCGATGTCTTGGGAAGGTCAATCTGAGTGACATCTCCGGTTATTATAGCACAGGAATTTTCACCAATCCTAGTAAGAAACATCTTCATCTGGGCCTGAGTGGTGTTCTGAGCCTCATCAAGAATGATGCATGCATTGTGGATACTTCTTCCTCTCATGTAAGCCAAAGGAGCGATTTCTATCGCCCCGGAGTCCTCCAGGCGTCTGATTGTCGCAGGAGCTATAAGGGCTTCCATGCTGTCATACAGGGGCTTGAGATATGGGTTGAGCTTCTGCGACAGATCTCCGGGCAGAAAGCCAAGGCTCTCACCTGCTTCCACAACAGGTCTTGTAAGAATCAGCTTCTGCTTTCTTCCGCTTAACAGCTCGGCCAGGCTGTAGGCAACGGCCAGATATGTCTTTCCGGTTCCGGCAGGGCCGATTCCGAATGTGATCTGATTATTCTTCATCGACTTGATGTAGTCTTCCTGACGGTTGCTTTTGGGATAGACGCTGCGGCTTAAAACGGAGATGAACTCATGCTTGAACAGAGTCTGCTCCTCCCCCTTCTCCCTGGCGTTCTGGGCGGCCTTGTACTCCATCAGAATCTCAAACTCACCGATCTCATTGGTCACCCCGGCAAGTCTGACAAGCCTCTCCATGAGGTCAGAAAACAGTCCGGATGCCTGCTGAGGAGAAACGCTTTCCTCCGTGCTGCACTCCGCCCTGTCACCTCTGACATAGATGCTGCATCCAAGCAGCTTCTCAAGGTAAGGAATATTCGAGTCGTTGATTCCGCAGATGCATCTCATGGCATCAGGGTTTTCGAATACGAAGCTTGTTCCCATCAATTCCACTCCTTTGTCTTAGCGTCCCAGGATCCTTGAGTCCTGAGCTCCGGAATGGCATTCCATTTGACATAAACCGTCACAGACGGAACCCATTCATATATTCCAGTGTATTGTGTTGTCAAACTGCCCTTTGCGTCAATGTATAGATTCCAGTCGCGCATGTAATGGACAAACTGGACCTTGAAGGACGAAAGGTTGAAGCCTGTGTTCTTTCTGCCGTTTCCGAAAAAGTCAAACGAACGTGCAAGATCTTCCATCATCTTGGAGAAGCTGAACTTTCCGTCCGTATCGTAATATCTTGAGAACGATTTGTTGGCGCTGTTCACGCTCACAGACAGATCCATGAACTCAGCTATCTTGAATGACAGGCTCAGGCCTGCAGTGAAATAGGTTCTGTAGGGGTTCTGAAAGTCATATGTGAACGAAAAATCAAGGCCGGACTGAAGGGCTATTCTCTTCTTCCAGAAGCGGATTTCATCCTGAGAAAGCTTCAGCGTGACGTTCAGACTGTCCTTGTCATAGTTTTCACCTGTAAAGCGCATGGAGCTTGAAGCCTTAAAGTCCACAAGGCTTGAGTCAAACTCATATGAACCCGAAACAGAGAGACTGGATGCTACAAACTTTCCTGTGAATGTCGCATTTTCTGAGAATGAAAGACCCTTTATCGGATTAAGAGTTGCCTTCTGAACAAGCTTATAGCCGCTCCACGGATCGGATCCGTCAGAAGGAACCTTTGTGAAATCATAGTTGTTGGCTACCGATGCCGTCATAAAGCCGTTCTTATATGAGACATTGAGATTCGCAGCGCCCTTTTCAAAATCTTCGGTATCGGATGGCCTTCTCATTGAGAAATCAGCACTTACGTCAAGTCCGTTTCTTGAATAAGACACATTAGGCTTAAGAATCTCCGTAAGAGGCTTAAGCTGGACATAGAAGCCGAATGTAAAAGGACTTACGGTTTTTGAGAAAGATACATCGTGGGCCGTGACATCAGTGCTGTCCCACTCTCCCCATCTGTCGGTTATGGTCTCTGAATTGGATTTTGAATAATGGACATAGATTCTCTGATTCAGGTTGTAAGAAATACCGAGCTTTGGAACCGAGGCATTGAGGACGGACGAAAGATAATACTCGTTTATCTCAACAGGATTATCGCCCGAGATTCCCGTATGGCTGTAGTTGAACTGAGGCTTCAAAGTCTCCTTGACCGTGAACCAGTTTCCGGGAACAGCGGCATCGGCATAAACAGATCCGTTGATCTTTGTGTACATGTTGTCCTGTAAGAGCTCTTCCTTGTACACATTATCCAAGGTCTGATTATAGGTGTAACCAAGCTTCAGAGCACCGGCTTCGGAGACAGATGTGCTTTCAAGCTTAAGATCAGGT
>JAGBRG010000178.1 GCA_017632495.1 Spirochaetales bacterium | reverse complement strand
GTTCCTGGGTGAGGATGCTTTCATCTACATCGTTTCAGCAGTTGTTGCACTTTCAGGTGTAGGCATTGCAGCCGATCAGCTTGTCAAGGGAATGCCTGCCAAGGTCGGAGTCATCAGCGGAATTGTTGCCGTTGTATTTTGGGCTTTCATCATTCTGTTTAAAGACATCACAAGAATCGGCGACTATGAGCTTGTAGACTTTGTTCAGAGCATCATCGTTGATATTCTGATTTTCTTTGCAATTCTGCAGTCAACCATTGTCAAGAAGTGAGAATTGTTCTGATAAAAGATTTTTGAGACTACCGCTTTACCGCGGTAGTCTTTTTATTTCCGGCCTTCATGCTCACGGCGATTGAGACTATCGATGTGAATGCAAAGATCAGGATGAACAGAGAAAGCATCTTCCAGTAGAAGGCGATGTTTACCTTGGTGTGATCATATTCGTCCACCGTTGCTGCCTCTGTTGTGTTGGTGATAAGGAAGTCCTTCACCCTAGCCTCGCCCACAAGGTCGATGATCTCTCCGATTTTGGCTGTGAAGTCCAGTTTCACATTCCTGAGCTTTTTGACTTCTTCCTTGACAAGAAGGCCGTCAATGAACTGGCCTACTGTCATATCCGGATCCGAGAGGGTCTTTGTGAGGCTGGAAGAAATGTTCTCAAGGCCGATCATGTTCAGAATCTTACGGAGTGTCATGCCCTCAAACGGCTTTTTGTCCCTTGCTTTAACTACATCATCCATGGAAAGAACGCTGTCCATGACCTTGCCCACATTGATGGACACATCTATGGTCTTGTCCTCAAAGAAGCTCATGACAAGCTCAATGGCGCTTTCTACCGTGAAAAGGCCGTAGATTATCTTATCGTCCTTTACAGACTGGAACGCATCCGTCTTATCAAGAATCTCCTTGATTTCCCTGACTGTGAATGACTTGTTGATATCAACGGCCCTCAGGTCCTTGACTGCAGGAAAGCGCTCTTCATCCTGAAGCATGTCCAGGATGTCCCCCACTGTTGTCTCGATCTTAAGGTCGCGGTCCAATATGGAGTTCAGGGCTTTGTTCTCTTTTATTGCCTTTTCAATGTTCTTGGCAGAGAAAAGGTCCGATATCTTGGTTGCACGAAGTTCCTTCATGGCAGGAGTTGCGTTCTTTTCCTCAAAGGCATCAAGGACATCGCTGAGGTTGACGACAGTACCGACCTCGGTATCCTTGATGGACTGGAGGGTATTCCAGGCAATCATCATGGGACGGCGGTTATAGTCGGCCTGGGAGGCGATGCACTTGACGCCGTAGTTGGATATCGTGTAGCGCGAGATGCTGTGGTTCCAGGTGGAGACGTTGATGACGCTTCCGGAGAAGACCAACTGGATTACAAGGACAAATGGCATGATTGTCATGGCGGCAACCGAGTCCTTCACCAAGGCGGAGATTGTCAGCGACATCATGTCGGCTCCGAAGGTTATCAGGAACATGGTGAAGCCGATTTCAACCATGAGGGAGCTGACAAAAAGTCCGTCATGCGGAAATGAAATTCCGATGAGGTGACATGTGTAGATTGTCAGAACCGTCTGAACCAGACAGATTACAAGCTGGTAGATGAAGATCGAGACAATGTAGGACGATACCTTCATGCCGCCGCTGCACATCTTTCTGACGTCCTTGCGCTCGCGGCTGACAGTTGTGATGGAGTTGAAGCATCCGTTCCAGATTGCGATGCAGGTCAGTGCCAACGAACCCTTGATGGTTCCGTCCATGGTAGAGAAAAAGTCCCGTCGGGCGACAGAGGCCACTATTGCGGTAATCACAATGGCAATGGGTAGGCACTTCCAGTCACCGCCGAAGGCAAAGAACGTAAACAGGCGCTTGAGGTTTGCACCAAGGTCCCGAAACCATGTGTGGATAATCTCGATTTCTTCATGTAATGCGTTTTCAGGAACCAGGACATCGGCTTCTTCCGATGGTTTGAACTTAGGAGAAAGTCCCCAGATCAGGGCTGTGATTCCTTCGGCAACAACCCAGGCTACGACCCATTTTCTGCTTACTTTGTAGATGTCAGTCAGAGCCTTGTAGACTCTGATTTTGAAGACAATCATGACTATGACCACAGCCAAGATCATGGCCGCCGCAGGCACTGAGAAGGATGCAATCTCAATTCTCTCACCTACAAGGAATATCACCGTGGAAAGGATGTCCATGAAGAACAGAACCCGCCCTGCTTTTGCGTTTCCCGCGTATTTGGCAAGCATATATTCCCTGAAACAGGGAACCAGGGCCCACCATGGTTTGATCTGTGATTTTCTGAAAAGCAAAAAGAGTCCTGTAATGTACAAGAGTCCCAGAATATTGTAATAGCCTGCGTTGTAACCCAAGAAAACAGTAATCAGGATTTCTAAAGTTCTGTTCATACGAGGTAAATGATACTATTTGACCAAGCCCTTTGCAACAATGCCCTATGGAAGTTAAAATCTCCCTATGCAGCTTAAGACAATCGCTCACATAAAGAACATGTACAAAGAGAAGTTCGGAATCCCCAGGCAGAGCGGGATGACTGACATGGTATCCAAAATCGTTTTTGAAAAGGACTACCGTGACATCAATGCCCTGCGTGGTCTTGAGGGCTTTTCCCACCTGTGGCTGATATGGGGCTTTTCCAAGAACGAGGAATCTTTTGATGAATCCTTCAGGCCAACGGTAAGACCTCCCAGGCTTGGCGGTAACACCAGAGTCGGAGTCTTTGCCACAAGGTCCCCTTTCAGGCCCAATCCTCTAGGACTTTCAAGCGTGAGACTTAAGCAAATCCTTGAAACAGATGAGGGCCCTGTCATTGAGGTAATCGGAGCCGACCTTCTGGACGGAACTCCGATATATGACATAAAGCCGTACCTTGCATCCTTGGACAGTCACAGCGATGCAAAATCCGGCTTTGTGGATGAAAAGGAATTTAGAGTTCTGAAAGTGATTCTCTCAGATGAGCAGAAGGCCGTTTTGGGCCCGGATGCTGCAATCCTTGAGCAGACTCTGTCGCAGGACCCAAGGCCCCAGTATCAGGACGACCCTGACAGGGTCTACGGAATGCGCTTTTCGGACTATGAAATAAGATTCACAGTCCGAGGCGATGTTTTAACAGTACTCGAGGTCGGCCAGGTCAGCCCAGAAGCGCGATAGCTTCTTCGCGCTTCATTGCCTTGCAGGCGGCTTCGTTCTGCTTATAGTCCTTGGGAAGGCTGATGTTGTCCTTTCCGTGTCTGAGGTAGTAGCCGTAT
>JAGBRG010000177.1 GCA_017632495.1 Spirochaetales bacterium | reverse complement strand
TCGGGCTGTGCCCAGATACGAAGAAATCTCCATTGCATCAAGACCAAGGTCCAAGGCTCTTATGAAGCTGTCCTTTGTAATCTTGTAGCGCATGAGATTGTCACAGACTTCAATATCTGCAAAAAGATAGAGGATGTCGGTAGAATTCGGTTCTCCGAAGTAGGTGACTTCAAAATCAGAATCCACATTCACCTTGGACATGGGAAGGCTCTCTTTCAGAACAGAACTGTTCAGGCGCACCTTATTGTCCGAAATACAGATAAACCCGAAGCTTTCCATGGAAGAAAGAACTGCATCCGCATATTCAGATTCGGTGAACATGGAAAGAATGCAAAGAGCCTGTTTCTTTGAAAGGCTGTGGATCTTTAAAATTCCAAGAAGCTTTGAAACAGCCAGTGCATGGTCCTCTCCGATACAGGCAATCATAAGATTCAGATCATCCAGATCAAGAATGCGGGAGGCAATATCCCTGTTCAGGGCATAGCATCCGGAAGCAGGTGTAACTGAGCCCGATGATACCAAAAAGGCCCTTATCAAGGAAAAGAAGGCAAGGCTCGAGCTTTTTGAAAACTGTGGAAAGACCCTTTCAAGTCTGTCGGACTTGGTGAAGTGGTGGATGTTGGCTTCCCTGGGTGGGATTGAACCGTTTGAAAGAAGGTTCAGTATTCCAAATAGAACGTTCTTTCCCACATGGGGCGCTTCTTGTCCGTGGCCCAGGTTTTCTCCAAGTGTCAGATTAAGATCCAAATAGGGGACAACGGCGTCCTTTAGGACGGGGTTTATGAAGTAAGAGTCAACTTCCTTCAGGACCAAAAGCCTGTCTCTGAGACTCTCAAGTACTGTAAGGACAAGAGGATAGATTTCGCTGGAGAAGAAATCAGAGATATGGACCGATGTAGCCTGGTCAACAAGGTTCAGAAGCGTCAGATACCTTATGTCATCCTGATTCAGAGACGCTACTATGTTGGCCCTGTTTTCCGCATTCAGAAGAAATGAGAGGATGGCGTTGTTTATCACAGGCTTGTGAAACGGGGTCTGTACCTTTCCAAGGACCGTGTTTGCAACAAAGAAGTAGTAGTCGTCATCAAGTGAATTCAGATAAGAAAAAAGTCTGTCCATCAGATTTCCCTAGTCTCGTACCTGTAGCCCTGCTCGACAAGGAATCTCTGTCTGTTGGACGAAAATTCCTCTTCGACTGTGTATTTTGTTATCACCGAATAGAAGAAGGAGCTTTTGCTCTTTGGTCTGAGGATTCTTCCCAGTCGCTGTGCCTCTTCCTGTCTTGAGCCGAATGTTCCTGAAATCTGGATTGCAACCGATGCATCGGGAAGGTCAATTGCAAAGTTAGCAACCTTAGAGACAATCAAGACCTTCTGTGGTCCGTCTCGGAATGATGCATAAAGCTGGTCGCGTTTATCGTTTGAGGTGCTTCCTGTAATCATCGGAAAGCCGAAGCGCTTTTGAACTTCTTTAAGCTGGTCCAGATACTGGCCGATTATGAGAATGCTTTCTCCCATGTGCTTGGATAAAAGAGCCTCTATGACCTTTTCCTTTTCAGGGTTGGTGCTTGCAATCTTGTACTTGTCCCTCTTGGAAGCTACGGCATAGGGAAGGGAGAGATCGTCTGAGAGAGGAACTCTCATCTCAATGCAATAAGCATCGGCAATCCAGCCTGCCTGAGAGAGATCTGTCCAGGGAATATCGAATCTCTTGGGGCCTACAAGGCTAAAGACATCCTCCTCACGTCCGTCCTCGCGAATCAGTGTTGCGGTAAGGCCTGCACGATAGACTGACTGAAGCTCTGCGGTGATCTTAAAGACAGGGGCTGGGAGCATGTGAACCTCGTCATATATGACAAGACCCCAGGCGCCTTTTCGGATGGCGTTCATGTGCACAAAGTCATCGTCCTTGCTTTGGCGGTATGTCAGAACCTGGTAGGTGCAAACGGTGATGGGTTTGATTTCCTTTTTCTCGCCGGAGTATTCGCCGACCATGTCGGGACTAATATCGGTTTTACTGCAAATCTCGTTGATCCACTGGTGGACGGCCACGACGTTCGGGCTCAGAATCAGCGTTCTTGTCTGAAGGGCGCACATGATGCCCATTCCAACCACGGTTTTTCCGCTTCCGCAAGGCATGACTATGGTCCCGAATCCTGTACCCGGGCCCATGTCGCCCAAAAGCGAACCTAAAGCCTCTTTCTGGTAGTCACGAAGATCCACGCAGAGCTTCATGGGAATGTGGTCTGATTTGACAAGAGGAATCCTGTCGTCCACGGGGTAGCCGCGCCTGATCAGTTCAAGCTTGGCAGTTCCTCTGTCATATGTGGAAATCTCAAAGACTGCGGGGTCCGATGTGGCCCTTATGAGCTTTTTCAGCTTGGCATCAGAGGCTATGGCAGTTGCGATGAACGGGTCATAGACCTCAAGGCTGTGGCTTTTTTCATCATTTGGAAGCAGAACCAGCTTTCCGTATCGGGAGGCCTGCTCCTTTATGAATGAAAAGACGCTGGCAGGAACTGCGAACTTTGACCATCTTGTAAGGCGCTCTGTAATCTCATCTGCGCTTAGGCCTGCGCTTGTTGCGTTCCAAAGCGAGATGGCGCTTATCTGATATGTGTGAACATGCTCCGGTGCCTTGACCAGCTCGCTGAATGCGATAATCTGGTCTCTGCAGTCGTTGTAGGACGGAGAGTGCACGTCCAGCATGAGACTTCTGTCGCTTTGAATAATAAGTGGTTTATCCTGCATCGCAAAGAAGCATTATAACACGGAAAGAGGAATTTTAGAACAAGGAGTCTAATCAAAGAGCCGTTCTTCTTGGTCTGAGAGTTCTCACAGGGCCTGCGTCATACGGGTCAGAGGAAGGAGAGGGGACAAAGCCTCCTGTGTTTGAAACATCATGAGCCGCCGTAGGACGTCGGTCGATCTTGGCCTTGAGAAGAGAAAAGGAGCGCTTTGACAGAAACTGGGCCTCTTCAAAGGCGGCACTATTCAAGCGGCTTCTCATTCTGAGTCCGAATGCAATTATGGCTAAAAGCCAGATTGCTGAGGCAACAAAAAGGAAGATTGAAAGGTAGGATGCAATGGCTGAAACAGTGGAGCTTGCATTAACCGATGCTGTGGCCAGAAGACAGATTACGCTTCCCATAAGAAGGGTGAGGCTTAAAAGCGATGGAAAAACCCATACAAGACTGCGGCGTTTTACGGCATATCTGATGCAAAGCAGGACGCAGAAGAAGTCAAGTACAAGTGTTGCAAGCGGATAGATATATTCAGCCATATTCTGATATAATGATACCACAGTCGAATAATTGAGGAAATACTATGCCATTTAAAAATGAGCTGCCTGACAGCGTTCTTTTATCCAGAGTCAGATCCCGTACCGCCGATGTAAGATCTCCGTACTACCGTGACACGACTGCAATCATCCACAGTTCTCCGTTCAGGCGCCTCAAGCATAAGACTCAGGTCTTCTTTGCTCCCAGCAACGACCATATCTGCACCAGAATGGAGCACGTCCTTCATGTGGCCTCAATTGCCAAGGCTATCTGCAGAGCCATGGGGCTGAATGACGAGCTTGCCTGGGCAATCGGAATGGGCCACGATCTTGGACACACTCCGTTCGGCCATATCGGCGAGTACATTCTGTCCGACATGATGGAGAAGAAGGGCTTTCCGAGATTCGAGCATGAGGTCTATGGCCTGAGGGTTGTGGACTTTCTGTCCCATCTGAATCTCACATATGCTGTTCGCGACGGAATTGTAAGTCACTGCGGCGAGCATTTTATCCGCACGATTTCACCTGATTTCACCAAGAAGGATCTGGCTTCCGTGACAACAAAAAACGGCTTAAGGCCATCGACCTGGGAAGGGTGTGTGGTACGTTTTTCAGATCAGATTGCATACCTTGGCCGTGATTTCGAGGATGCTGTAAGGCTTGGAATAGTCTCGCCGGGCGAGGTTCCCAAGGAGTGCCACAAGATTCTCGGCCGTACCAACGGTGAGATAATCAATACCCTTGTCGAGGACATTATCGTCAATTCAGAAAAAGAGGGATGCATCGCATTCAGCGAGCCTGTGTATGAGGCTGTGAAGCTGATGAAGGACTTTAACTACAAGCACATATATCTTTCACCGATGCTCAAGGGCTATGAGACTTATTTCAGACGCCTTCTTGGGCTGATTTACGATTATCTTACAGACCTTCTTCAGCGCTCGGGACTGGACAAGGAGAAGTACCTTCAGGAAGGCAACATGCTCAGCGCAGGCTTTTATAACTACGTTACGGAAAAGCACGATGAGTATATCAAGCACGACGGAAATCTGGAAATGATGGTCTTTGATTATATTGCCGGAATGAGCGATAACTTCTGCCTTGACTGCGGAAATGAGATTCTGAGACCTGAGCATCTGAATGAGTCAATCGAGCGCTCTCTGACCGGAAAGTGGTTCGACGTAGTAAGATGATTCAGCTTTTGGATCTCTGAAGATCCTGAAGGACTCTGTAGGCTTCGAAGCTATCGGTTCTCTTTATGACAAATGAAAGCTCTGTGACCGTTGAGAAGATTTCAAGGACGTTTATGCTGTTCCAGGCAAGACGGCGGGCAGATTCATAGACAATTCCGGGGTTCTGGATTTCAGGAGAGCTCCATACCATTGAGAGGGCCACCATGTCAGTCTGCTTGTAGAGCAACGTGCTGTTTTTTGTTATTGTCTCAATGCTGGGAAGAAGGGACTCGGAGACTCCGATTGTCACCGTTCCGGAGCTGGTGAGCACATTCAGAAACTCGTTCGCACCGTTTTTTGCAGCAATCTTGTACAGGGCTCCGATCTGCTGGACAAGCTCTGTTGTCTTTACAAAATCCAGGTATGCGATGTTCGTGTGCATGACTATGGTGTACTTGAGGTTCTCCGTAGCAACAGAGCCGTTTGTCTTCTGTAAATCCGAGCAGTAACGCCTTAAGGCCATGATAATTGCAGTGCTTTGGACATTCTTGTTGCAGGACTGCGAGACTTCGTCGATTATGCTGTCTGCGAAGTTCGAGTAATTAAGAAAACCCTTCATAAGGACATCCCTTAAGAACGGTGTCTTGTCCACAATTTCCCTTACCTTGCTGCTTACCGATTCAGCCATAAGCCCTCCGATTGATGTTAGTATATTAACAACAAGTGTTAAAAATCAACATTCAATGATGCTTACGGGTTCAAAATGACAACAAAATCCGAAAAACTAGTGTTCAGAGAAAGAATTTATAAGAAATTACGAAATGAGTAGACACTAGATAGCGTTCCAGTGTATGATTTTTGCGGAGGATTTTGCACCATGAGATGCCCCGCATGCGGTTCCACAGAAGATAAGGTACTTGAGACAAGGACTACAAATAACGGCAGTGCAATGCGTAGGCGTCGTGTCTGTCTGAAGTGCGGCTACCGCTTCACAAGCTACGAGCGGGTAGAGGACAAACCGATTGTGGTAATCAAGAAAAACGGAGACCTCCAGAACTTTGACCTTTCAAAGGTAGAGCACAGCATCAGGGTTTGCACCGACAAGCGCAACATGAATGCAGAAACTATTGAGAATCTGATCAACAACATCGATGAGGCTGTGAAAATCCAAGCCGGTCCGAGGCATGAGATTACAAGCTCGGCAATAGGAGAGGAGACTCTCAAGCAGCTTTATAAGGTAGATAAGGTTGCATACATCAGATTCGCTTCAGTCTACAGGGCTTTTGATAACGTAGAGCAGTTCATCAAGGAAATCGAAAGCCTGGCACAGAAAGCTGAAAACTGATTCTCAGCGCATTTTTAGATTATCTTTCATCCAGTTTACGCAGGCCTTGCTGCCTATGATCACAGGCATCTTTATTTCCTCGCGCTTAATGAGGAGCCTGTCGTCATATACAATATCGCTTCCATCCAAGTAGCACATCTCAAGTCCGCTCTTTTTTATAATTGCATGTGCCGAGCAGATGTCCCATGCAAAGCAGTATGTGTTTATCGTGCAGTCGATATTTGAGATGAAAGCCGGGCAGATGATATGGATTATGCTGCTTCCGAAGGCTCTGATCTTACCGCTGTAACGGCTTACGTCCACGTAGTTCAGTGTGTTGGAAGATGCCATCATCTGACGGGGTACTTCATAGTGCTCAGGTGCCTTGTGGATCTTTCCGTTAAGGTATACCTCGTCCTCGCCGGGAAGGGAGCAGATAAAGAGGTCCTGGGTGCCGACACCGAATCTCGGAGCATAGATTATGGCTCCGCAGACCTTTCTTTCGCAGTCCAGGATTCCAAGGGCAACGGCCCATGCAGGAAGGCCCTGGCTGTAGGCATCTGTTCCGTC
>JAGBRG010000019.1 GCA_017632495.1 Spirochaetales bacterium | reverse complement strand
TGAGAAGGGCTTACAACATCAATAAGTGCAATAAGCTTCGTTCCAGAAACGAGGGCTGAAATAGAAAGCAGTCTGTGGAGTATACTTTGCCCTTTTCAGACTGCCAAAAGCAGTCTGAAACCCACAAGCTATGGTCTGTAGACTGCTTTTTGATGAAGAGAGTGGAATAAGGGGCAGACTGGATTTGCCCTCCGGCACGGGCAGACTGGATTTGCTTTTGCCTACCGGTAGTCCGGCAAAAGCCGCCTACGCTGCAAACCCTCCACCGGAGGCTTTGCTTGACGCTCCGTTTCAAATCCAGTCATTGTGCCCGGATAAATACAAAAAAGGTCAGGTTAAACAACCTGGCCTTTTTTGCATTTCGGGCAGACTGGATTTGAACCAGCGACTCCAAGTCCCCCAGACTTGTACGCTAAACCCCTGCGCCACTGCCCGTCGTCCTTTCGGACATCTTGGAAAATAGCACACCAGTTTATTCGTGTCAATCGAGGTTTTATCAAACATGCGCTTATGACACGTATATTTTATAATTTATACAAGAAGGGTTTTACTTTTATGACACTTTTGGATAAACTGAAAAAAACATTTTATGCGCAAAGGTGTTTTAAATGTCTAGGAAAAAGCTGCTTTTTGTTGTTTTCCTTCTGGTGAGTGTCGGGTTTGCATATGCATTCCAGTTCTCGCCGCTGGAGCAGGAGTTCGAGCCCACAGGTGCGAATTCTCAGAAGACCTATACTGTCGTCAATGACTCAGAGGATCAGATTGCAATCGAGTTTTCTGTTTTGCAGAGGAACCAGGATGCTTCCGGTGAGGAAGTGAGAAGTGCATCTTCAGCAGAGTTCGTAATCAGTCCGGCAAAAGTCATCGTCGCTCCTTCATCAACCTATGTTGTCAGAGTTAAGTATATCGGTCCGTCCACTGTAACCGTTGAAAAAGCATACAGACTTGTGGCAAAGCAGATGGCATATTCTCTTGGAAAGAGTCAGACAACCCAGAGTATGTTCAACTTCCTGTACATCTATTATTCCAGTCTCTATGTGACTCCATCAGAGAAGGTTGTCAAAATTGAAATCTCATCCGCCAAGGCCCGTCTTGATGAAGAGGGCAACCAGGTGATGGATGTGACTATCAGAAACAGAGGAAATGTGCATCAGATTCTGCTGGATTCAAAGCTTACCCTGAAGGATTCAAGCGGAAAGGCCGTAACGGTCTCAGGTTCTGAGGCAATTCCCGGAATTGATTCACTGAACATTCTTGCCAGAAAATCCGTAACAAAGACCATACCTTGGCCTGAGGGATTGGCGTTTGCTGCAGGAGCATCTTACACGGGTTCAATCGAATACTCCGAGTAATTTGTAGGGATTTCCCCTCATGGCTTCGCGGAAAAAAGCTTGGATAGTAATAACACTCCTCGTTATTGCCGTTGCGCTTACGGTTTTGTTTTTCATTAAGCAGGGTGCATCTAAGCCTGAAAAGGTGGAGCTTGTCGCAGAGCAAATAACCCAGCCTAAACAGGAATCAGAGCCAAAGGCAGTAACAGCACCTGAAATCGAGCCTGAACCGCAACCCGAACCTCAGCCGGAACCAGCGCCAGAGCCTGAACCCCAACCGGAGCCTGAGCCGCAGCCCGAACCTGAACCAGAACCTGAACCTGAGATTCAGATAAGAGTTCCGGATGCTCCTGATCTTGACTGGATGGTCATCACCGAGGAATATGTACCGCCTGTGCAGAACCTCTATCAGGAAGAGGAGAATGTGGACTGGTCCGAGTTTGTTTTCAGTGATCAGGAGGTTGTTCTTCCTAACGGAATCTACTATGCGACTCTTTTTGTCAATGACTCGGTTATGGGCACGATTGAGTTTGAACAGCGCGATTCCAATCCTCTGTTCTTGAGAACCGACCTTCAGGCGATGCTGAACGGGACCCTGTCTGAGTCGGCCTTTAATCAGTTTTTCTCAAATACCAATGACCGTTACACTCTGCAGTATCTTGAAAGCAGTGCAGAGAGGGTGACATATAATTCAACGGACCTTATTCTGAAGCTGTATTTCAACTCATCTCAGGTTCCTGTTCAGACCATATCGATGAGCTCCTCCAGTTTTTCCAGTCTGAGACAGAACTATGATGTCGTGGGAAACGTCACGGTAAATCCTGCTCATTTCTCGTTCGTGTCCAACATGAGCCTGTTTATGAGCATGATGTATGACCTGGATTCCGCTTTCTCGTGGAGCAACCTCAATGCGACGCTGAGCCTTGCCAATACATTCTCGTTCTGGAACACCACATTCAGCATGCCGGCATCGCTGACATATGTTAATTCCCGCGGTGTGATTCCTTCGATCGGATCTTGGAACGCATACATCGATTTCCCGAACCAGAACATCAGATTCTCATTCGGAAATGTAGGAAATGCAGGATTTACGAACGGAACTCCTGTGGGATTTACGGTTGAGAAGAACTACGGATTCGGAACCGGATCTGCTATGAACAACCAGTTTGCCCAGACTATTACGCTTTCTGAGGACTCGAACGTTGATATTTCGGTCAACGGAAACTCCGTCTTCAATAAGAACCTGAGTCTGGGAATCTACAGGCTGACTGATTTTGCGTTTGTCCAGGGCTCGAACGATGTTGTTGTGACAATCCATCCGCTTTCAAGAGGCGAGGATACAAGCGAAGACAAGATCATCAGATTCGGTCAGAACTATGATACATCGCTCATGGCAAAAGGGGAGACCACATGGCGAACCGGAATCAGCATTCCCAAGGTGAATCAGAAGCTGGGAACTGCAGGTAATTATCCGTACGGCTTCATTATTCCGGCTCTTCCGTCATACTCAAGCATAGACGGCTGGACAAGTATGGAGAATGTCTACAACCTGTCAGCTATAAGTATCTTCTGGGAGCAGTCCATAGGTCTTACCCATACATACACGCAGTCGCACTCATTCTCATTTGTCTATGAGAAGGATGATAATGTGGATCAGGTGCAGTCACTTCTGTTCGGAGGAACGGTTTCCGGAATCATCGCCACATCGCTTGGAACATCAAGAGTGACGCTCAACGGATCTTTCTCCAACACCAATGCATCCAGAACAAGCCTTTCTCTGGCTTTCTCACAGTCCTTTATCTCTGAGATTTTAAAGCCGCTGAGCTTCTCATGCTCGTACTCGTTTACTCCTGATGTTCAGATGACATCGTTGAATCTGGGTTATAGTTTCAACATCAAGGGTGTGAGAATAGGTCTTTCGGCAAGCTCTTCATATAAGTTCCCGTCGGTATCGTCGTCTTCATCGCTTACCGATCCGTTGTCAATCAATGCAGCACTTTCTGTCGGAACAAACCTCGGAAAGAACGGCGCGTTCTCTTTGAATGCTTCAATTAACCAGAGCATGAACGTCTATGCCACGGCAAGCCTTTCATTCTCTTACTCGGGTCAGAGCTTAAGCAGCTCCGTATCCACAAGCCAGCTCAAGACTCTTGTCGGTAACATCAGCTGGTCATTCAGACCCGGCAGCACAAGCAGAAGCAGCTTCCAGCTCAATGCATCCAACATCGACCTTATGAATCTCAACTTCCAGGAGATTCCAAGCCATACACTTTCAGGTGCATGGGCAAGGTCCGGCGACATTGTGAGCATGTCACTCAGAGCTCAGGCAAGCAACAAGTACAGAAGATTCTCATCGTCACTTTCGCTTAACACATCTCTTGTGTTTGCAGACGGTTATTTCTCAATGGCAAACAGCGTCTACGGACCGTTCTTGATCGTCGCCCCGAGCAAGGGCCTTAAGAATGCGACTATCGCCGTGTCCAACGCAACCGAATCCTCAACAGGTTCTTCCAAGAAGGTATTCGGCAATGTGCTTTACACAAGGCTTTCTATGTACAAGCCGAACAATGTCATAGTCTATGCCTCAAACGGAAGTCTTTTCACTTCATCAGGATCGTTCCTGTTCAAGATCACACCTGTTGCAAGACAGGGCTTCTTGGCAAAGATTTCTCTCGAGTCTACGGTTGCAATCTCAGGTGTCCTGCGTCAGGATCCTGTGACGGTCTATGACTCCTATTCATCACCGATTTACAGCGTGCAGCTTGCTGACAACGGCGTTGATGTAAAGAGCATGGAGATAGAGTCCTCGTCCTACTTCTTCACAGATGTGGACGGACGATTCATCATAAGCGACCTGAAGTCCGGAATCTACATGGTTGACCTTAACATCAACGGCCAGTGGTATGCCGCGTTCTTCGAGGTCCCTGTTGTTGAAAAACCGGGCTATGTGGCAATTCTCAAGGACTTTGACGCCTCCACCGTGGATCTTCAGGCGCAGACCATGCAGAAGTACAACGTCAAAGCCTTCGACGATTCCTATGCCGGATCTGTGTATATCGACTTTGACAAGTACATCACTGAGGATGAATACTGGTCCATGCTCTTTACCATATCCGAAGAGAACACTGCCGACTGGTACGACTTTGATGAATTTGACGAGTACGACGAGTCTCTTTACAAGGACATATCAGCCGAAGGACGCTGATTATGAAGTACCTTGTGATAACTGAAAAAGCTGATGTTGTCTCAGGCTTTCAGGCTCTGGAGGTCGAAACTGTATTGGTTCACTCCGACAAAGAGGCACTAAAAACCGTCTGTGATGCGATAGAAAGCCGCAAAGTGGGAACGCTTGTCCTTTCAAAGCATGTCAAAGAGGTTTCACAGAGCGTTCTTGAAAAGCACAGAGAAAGCGGAAGGCTTCCGTTTGTCATGACTCTGACTGATTGATTCTGATAAGGATTTTCTCGACCCTCAGTCCGTCCATGGAAAGAACCTCAAGCTCAATGTCATTGTAAGTAAGCTTTTCACCTGCAGAAGGGAAGTGTCCAAGCATCTCAACGACCCAGCCTCCGACAGTCTCGCTTTCTGCCTCAAAGTCCTCTTCGTTGATGTGGACCAGCTCCAGGAATTCTCCTATGGGAAGGTCTCCGTCAACCTCGAACTCGTTGTCATTCTTCTTAATGACATCGGGATCAATTTCGTCGGTCTCGTCATAGATTTCGCCTACAATCTGCTCAAGAACATCTTCCATGGAGATGACGCCGAGAGTTCCGCTGTACTCGTCTGTGACAATGGCAAGGTGCTGCTTTGCAGCCTTGAGAGTGCTAAGGACCTGAGGCATCTTCATTGTCTTGTAGACATAGCAAGGCGGCATGAGAAGTGAATTCAGATCTATGGGCTTTCCTGTTTCCTCGTGGTCTGTCAGAGCCTTGAAGACTGTGTTCAGATGAAGAATTCCGATGATGTTGTCTATGCTTTCTCGGTAGACCGGGATTCTTGAATAGGGAGACTCCTCAATTGACTTTATGATTTCGCTCCACGGATCGTCTATGTCTATGGCATGGACATCTACTCTGGCTGTCATGACTTCGGAAGCGGAAATGTCTGCAAAATCAATTGCAGCCTGCATGAGAGAAGAATCATCCTTGTCGATTATTCCCTCATCCTCGGCAGTCTCGATTATTGACTGAAGCTCTTCGACCGACTCATCCTGTCCTTCTTCCTTTTCCTTCTTGATCCAGAAGGTGAGAAGACGCACAAGGCCCACCACTATGGCAATCACCGGTGTGAACAGAATCATCAGGAATCTGATAAACGGTGCGAACCTCATTGAGAGGGTGGTGGAGTATTTCTTCGCATAGATTTTAGGAATAGTCTCTCCGAAGATGACAACAAGGATTGTCAAAATGATTGTAGAAAGCCATGTGTAGCTGTCAGAACCCATAAGGACTATCACAAAGACCGATGAAAGAGACGATGCTGCGATGTTTACCAGATTGTTTCCGATAAGAATCGCGCTTAAGGCATTGTCGAAATTGCCTGTGATCTTAAGAGCTATTCCTGCAAGCTTCCAGCCCTTGGTTTTTTCCTCGTGAATGTTCTCAAGGCGGACGGTGTTGCATGAAGAGTATGCCATCTCAGAAGCTGAAAAGCATGCTGAAAGGATGATACAGTCAATGATTGCAAAGACAAGGATGGCTATGATCATTTTTCAGCCTCCTCATTCTTTTCAGGCTCTTCGTTCTTCTGAACCTTGATGCGGACCTTGAGGATTCTGTTGTGCTCTATGGAGTCGACTGAGACAACAAGGTTGTAGTAGGTGAAACTGTCGTCCTTCTTTGGGATGGAGGAGAACTGCTCATAGACCCATTCTCCAAGCTGAAGGTTCGCCTCATCCTTGTCATCCGGCTGAGGGTCGTCAAAGTCAATGAAATCAAAGACAGCGCTGAGAGTCTGTGTGGCATCGGCAAGGTATTCGTCTTCTCCGACGCGCTCGATGGGCTCCTGGACCACATCGCTTTCATCCCAGATCTCTCCGACAAGCTCTTCAAGAATGTCCTCTACCGTGACAATGCCAACGGTTCCGCCGTAGCTGTCGGTGATGACGGCCATGCTGAGTTTGTGCTTTGACATCTCAGGCAGAAGCTCATGGATCTCCGTGCTCTGGTGGGCGTAGTAGACTTCGTCCATGGTCTCTCTGACCGATGGCATCTTGCCTGTCTGAAGGTAGCCCTTGAGGAACTTACGGATCTGAAGGACTCCGATTATGTTGTCAATCGAACCCTCGTAGACGGGGATTCTGCTGTGTGTCTGGTTTTTAATGAACGAGAGGATTTTGTCCGGTTCGTCGTCTATGTCTATGGCATCTATATCCACACGCGGGGTGAGGATTCCTTCTGCCGTGACATCTCCGAACTCCAGGGCGGACGAGATGAGCTCGCTCTGCTTTTCGTCCAAGGCGCCTTCTTCGGCCATCTCGTCGATGATGTCATGAAGTTCATCCTCTGTGACGGACACATGGGCCTCGGCCTTGCTGCGGCGGGTTGCGGCCTGTCCGATCCAGGTAAGAAGCCTTGAAAGAGGGGAGAGAACCTTCATCAGGACAGAAAGAAGCGGTGCGCAGGCAAGAATCAGCTTTTCGGGAAGCTTCTTGGCGATGCTTTTGGGAAGCATTTCGCCTGCAAAGAATACTGCGATTGTCGTGATTATGGTGGAGATTGTGACGGCCGAAAGACCCCATCTTCGGGTGACATAGACCGTGACGATCGATGCGTTTGCAATGTGGAAAATGTTTGTGCAGATTAAAAGTGTGGTGATTGCCTTGTCGAAGTTGTCCATTATGGACAGAACTGTCTTGGCCCTGGGATTCCCGTGGTCAGATGCAACCTTAATCTTGTTTCTGGAAGCTGAGGAGAGCGCCGTCTCCGTAATTGCACAATATGCTGCGCCTAGCAGCAGAAATATAACCCATAACAGCGGGGGTTTACTACCATCATCCATGATTGGACAAAAACTCCTTGCGGCCAAAATTTGGCCAGA
>JAGBRG010000176.1 GCA_017632495.1 Spirochaetales bacterium | reverse complement strand
CATGAGCTTTTTGCATGTGGTTCTCTCAACGTCGGAAAGTGCACCGTCAAATACGGATTTCATCTCGGCTATAGTTCTGCACATGGCACCTACAAACTCGGAGACTGCAGGAACGATTTCACGCCCTACCATATCAATGAGAGTGTTTGCCTCGATTGAAATGACATTACAGTACTTTTCTACGTAGATTAACTTTCTGGCTGTCATCTCGGACTTTGACATGACGCCGTGTTTTTCCATCAGCTCGATGTTCTTGGGATCAAGGTAATGCTTCAAGGCCTGTGCTGTTGTAGCAAAGTTGCTCAGCCCTCTTCTCTTTGCCTCCTCTACCCAGCTCTGATCATAGCCGTTTCCGTTGAAAAGGATTCTGCTGTGGCTTGTAAACTCATTCTTTATCAGATCATGAAGCTTGTCATTGATATCCTCAGAAGCATACTTTTCAAGATAATCTGCATACTTACAGAGCTTTTCGGCCATTATTGTGTTCAAAACGGTGTTGGGTCCTGCAATTGACTGACTGGAACCAGGCATTCTGAATTCAAACTTGTTTCCGGTAAAAGCGATGGGGCTTGTTCTGTTTCTGTCCGTTGTATCTTTTGGGATGAACGGCATTGTGTCTATTCCGATTTTAATCGGCTTTATCACAGCCGAATCATAGTCGGTATCCTTGATGATTGAATCAATGACACTCTGAAGTTCGGAACCGAGGAAGATTGAGATAATCGCAGGTGGTGCCTCATGACCGCCCAGTCTATGGTCGTTTCCGGCAAAAGCCACAGAGCTTCTGAGAAGGTCCTGATACTCATCAACAGAGCTTACGAAAGCTGCAAGAAACAGCAGAAACTGAGCATTCTGTGACGGAGTCTTTCCAGGGGACAGAAGGTTCTTACCCTTGTCTGTGGCAATTGACCAGTTGTTGTGCTTTCCACTTCCGTTGACCCCGTCAAACGGCTTTTCTGCCAGAAGGCAGACAAGGCCGTGGCGGTCAGCAACCTGTCTCATCACGTTCATGGTAAGCTGGTTCTGGTCGTTGGCGCTGTTGCAGTCTGTATAGACCGGGGCCATCTCATGCTGGGACGGAGCCACCTCGTTGTGCTTGGTCTTGGCAAGGATTCCAAGCTTCCACAGCTCTCTTTCAAAGTCCTTCATATAGGCTGAGACACGTGGCCTGATGGAACCGAAATAATGGTCGTTGAGCTCCTGTGTCTTGGGAGGTCTGGAACCGAAAAGTGTCCTTCCGCAGATCTTCAGATCCTCTCTCTTGTTGAACAGATCCTTGTCGATGAGAAAATACTCCTGCTCGGGTCCGACCATGGATGTGACGCTCTTTGTATCCGTGTCTCCGAAGACCCTTAGAATCCTCAGAGCCTGTTTGTTAAGTGCGCTCAGGGATCTGAGAAGCGGTGTCTTCTGATCCAATGATTCTCCTGAATATGAGAAGAAAACCGTAGGAATGCAGAGGCTTCCGTCTGTGATGAAGGCATAGGAAGAAGGATCCCATGCGCTGTAGCCTCTGGCTTCGAATGTGGCTCTAAGTCCTCCGGAGGGGAAACTTGATGCATCAGGCTCACCTTTCACAAGCTCTTTTCCGGAGAAATCGGTTATGACCTTTCCTTTTCCTGCGGGGCTTATGAAGGCCTCGTGCTTTTCCGCAGTTCCTCCTGTAAGGGGCTGGAACCAATGGCAGTAATGGGTGGCTCCCATGCTTATTGCCCAAGTCTTCATTCCTTTGGCAATTGCATCGGCAGTCTCCATGGAAAGGCTTTCACCTGTTTCCATACACTTTCTGTATTTCACTATCTCAGAGGCAGGAACATACTTTTCCATCTTCTCTTCAGTGAACACACAGCTTGCAAACTCTTTTGTCAGATCAAATACTTCAGTCATTTCTCCACCCCCTGTCAGACTCCGCTTGCTCCGTAGTTTGAAAGAACCCTTGCCGAAGGATCGTTGACATCGCATCCCTTCCAGCTCTTGTTAGGCATCCAGAAATCAGGAATCATCTCTGCCTGTCCCGGATAATGTTTTTCAAATATCTCCCTGTACAGAAGGCTCTCCTTGGTAAACGGAGTGCAATAGCCGTACAGCTTTCTCTTCTTTTCGAATTCCTCATCAGAATATTTCTTTTTTGCATAAGCCTTAAGTCCGTCCACCATGCTGTGGCCTACGGCATCGGAGAAGGCGGCCTTCTGACGCCAAAGAATCTCCTCAGGCAGGATATGGTCATCTGCAAAAGCCTTTCTGAGAAGGTACTTTCCCATGTTGTACCTGTTCATCTTCAGCTCGGGCTTTATGGACATGACATATCTGACAAAATCCAGATCCCCGAACGGAACTCGGGCTTCAAGCGTGTTGTCCGAGATACATCTGTCTGCTCTGAGAACATCGTAATAATGAAGCTCGCGGATGCGCTTTTGGGCCTCGGCCTGAAATGATGCAGCATCGGGTGCAAAATCCGTGTACTTGTAGCCGAAAAGCTCGTCGGAAATCTCACCTGTCAAAAGGACTTTGACAGCGGTCTTCTCATGAATGGCCTTGCAGCACAGATACATTCCCATGCTGGCACGGATTGTGGTGATGTCCCATGTTCCCAGAATGGATATTACAGTCTCCAGGTTTTCCAGGACATCTTCAATTGTCATATAGACTTCCATATGGTCGCTTCCGATATAGTCGGCAACCTGTCTGGCATAGCGGAGGTCTATGGGATCGGTATCCATGCCTATTGCGAAAGTCTTGATTTTCTTTTTGAGAATACCTGCCGAGATTGCGCAAACAAGACTTGAATCAAGGCCGCCGGAAAGCAGAAAGCCCACAGGGGCATCGGAATCAAGGCGCTTTTCAACTCCTGCAATCAGTTTTTCACGGATTGTCCTGCATACAGTATCAAGATCGTCTGTGCTGTATTTTTCAACTGCCGCAGGGTCTGCATATCTTACAAACTGACCGTCCTTGTAATAGCACCCCGGCGGAAACGGCAGAACCTTGTCACATAAATCCACAAGGCATCTTGCCTCGCTTGCAAAGATGATGCTTTTATCCTTCAGATAGCCATAAAAAAGCGGCCTGATTCCGATAGGGTCTCTGGCCGCCACAAGCGATTGCGAAGCTGCGTCGTAGATGACAAGCGCGAACTCCGCATCAAGTTCGCCGAACATCGATGTTCCCTTCTCCTTCCAAAGCGGAAGAAGAACTTCGCAGTCAGACTGACTTCTGAATGTGTATTTTTTCTCGAGTTCCTTTTTAATAGGCCTGAATCCGTAGATTTCTCCGTTGCAGACAAGACTGTCCCCATCCAGATGAAAAGGCTGCATCCCTGATTCATTGAGATCCATGATTGCAAGGCGGTTGAAGCCGAGATATGCGTTATTATTATTGCCGACTCTCTCAAAACGAACCTGATCAGGTCCTCTTGAAATCGATTTCTCGAACTGACTCCTTACAAAGTCGGGAGAAACAGAATCTGCTGTAAAACCGATAATCGAACACATATCCCTACTCCTTGAAAATGAATTTAGGCTGATTATATAAAGTTGAAAAAAAATAGACAAATACATATAATATTATGGTTATCATACTTTTTTCGTATGATAAAAAGGAGCCTTACCATGGAACTTCGTGTCTTGAAATACTTTGTCACTGTGGCAGAAGAACTTAACATCACAAGAGCAGCCGAAAAACTGAACATAAGCCAGCCGCCTTTAAGCAGTCAGATCAAGAATCTTGAGGAGGAACTTGATACAGTTCTTTTCATACGAGGAAAGCGCCACCTGCAACTGACGGACTCCGGAAAGCTTTTATACAGGCATGCCAAGGAGATTCTGAGCCTTTCGGACAAGACTGCCAACGAAGTGCGGCTTATGGGTAAGCAGATGAACGGAACCATATCAATAGGTCTTGTTGAAGGCTCTGCTCCGAATATCGCATCACGTTGGATAGAGTCCTTTATCAGAAACTACCCTGAGGTCAAGTTCAGAATCATGGACGGAAACAGCGAAGAGCTCATCGAAAGGCTGAGAAGCGGTCTTATCAACCTTGCCGTGATAACTTCCCCATGCGACCAGACGCTTTTACACAGCTTCAAGGTCGGACAGGAGAAGATGACGGCTTTTATGAGCAAGGACAGTCCCCTTGCAAAACTACCCGGAGACACGATTGAGCTTTCTGATCTGAAGGGCCAGCCTCTGATTGTTCCGAGCAGAGAATCCATCAACGATATGATGTTCGAATGGTTCAAGGAAATAGGTTCTGAGCCCAAGATTGTCTGCAAAATGGACAACTATCTTGATGTTGCAGCCCTTGCAGGATGCAACGTGGGAATAAGCATATTCCCAAAGACTTCATATGTTCTTAACCAGGAGATAGTTGCAAAGGAAATAGTCAACTCCGGACGTTATGTTGAATATCTTTTCGTATGGCTCAAGGGAAAACCCCTTCCCATGGCGGATGAGATTTTCATCGACTTTGTCAAAAAATCTCTGTAATTTCACACCGAATCTGTTTTCTCCCAGAAACAACTAACTAAAACTAAAATTTGACAGCCCTATATATAAGGTATTAAAATAGAGCGGTTGGGAGGAAACATAGTGCAGAAACGAGTGAATCAGGAGTGGCTGAGACACTGGGATTTTATAATCATTGACGCCATCTGTCTTCAGCTTGCTCTGATGTTTGTCTGCTACATCAGAAGGGGTATCTGGTTCCCATATACAAACCATTCTCTGGGATTCCAGGCAGCGGTTCTTTCTTTGTGTCAGCTGGCAGTGATGCCTTTTGGCGGATATTACTTTTCCATTGTCAGAAGATCATTCTTCCAGGAAATCTGGAGAGTTCTGGGCTTTGCCATTGCAACCACCTTGATTGCATTGTTCTACTTCTTCGTGACAAAGAGCACCGATTCAGCATACAGACTTCTTCTTGCCACCGTCATG
>JAGBRG010000175.1 GCA_017632495.1 Spirochaetales bacterium | reverse complement strand
TGTGTGATATGATTAGTCATTGGAAGGAAAAAGGTGCCTTCCAGATTTCGGTGACATCGATTGCTATGAAAGAGAGTCTTGAGAGGAGAGGCTGCACATATGAATAGGGTCCGATTCGGATTCACAGTTATTCTCATCGTAATGGTCTCAATTCTTTTTCTTGTCAGCTGCAATGCCGATTCCAAAGTCTGCTACTATGCGTATTTCGAGGACTGTGCGTACTCGATAATCTACAGTCAGAGAAACAACAGCATGTACTGCATCCAGCTTCCTCTGGAGCAGATTCTTCTTTGGGGAAAAGCCTCTGGCATGGATTCTATTCCCACTGCAATGAAAAACTATGTGGGAATGAAGGACAAGGGATTTTTGATCGGAACAGCCGACTCGATTGTCACCGTCAAGGAGATTCTTGATGCGATGGGCTCTGAAAACGAGATTCCCCCATCAAGCGTAAAAAGAGTTAATACCCTGGTCTCAGAGGCCGCGCTCTTGAGCAAACGCCCTCTGTTGGATAAGATAAACCAGCTCTGCGGACAGGATGTGGAAAGCCTTCTGAAACTGCTTTCCGACAAGAATCCGACATGCAGATGTTATGATGCGCAGAGCATTTTCAATACAGATGATCTGAACTTCTCTCAGCGCTACTTCTCACAGTGGCTTGAGCAGGTTCTTGGAGGTTAAACAGAATGAAGGAAGAGACAAAGAAACAGGCACAACAGCTCTGCACTTTCCTTACAGACCACAAGGGACTTGAGGTCACGATGATAGATGTTTCACAGGACTGCTCCTGGACCGACTGCTTTGTCATCTGCACCGTCACAAGTCTGGGACACCTCAGAGGCCTTGCCCATGAGATCTGGTCGGAGATTGACTCACTGGGTCTTGAGGTGAGAAACCGCCACAAGGCAGTAGGCGATGACGGCTGGGAGCTCATCGACTGCGGTGACATTGTCATTCACCTGATGAGCCAGGAGATGAGAGACTTCTATTCTCTTGAAAAACTCTGGCAGAAAATCGGAAAGTAATCAGCTTCCGAGAATAATCTCGCCTGAATTCGTTCCTGTAAGCTTTCCGTCATACAGGGCAAAGGTTCCGTTTACCATAACAGCCTCAAGACCGTCGCACATCGCATAGGGATTGTGAAGACTTGAATTGTCCTTGAGATTATCTCTGTCAAACAGAACAAGATCTGCCTTGCAGCCTTTTTCAATGCGTCCTCTGTCCTTAAGTCCAAGCCTGTCGGCAACTTTTCGTGTCATCTTGTTTATGGCAACTTCCCAGGGGACATCCTCGTCCTTACATCTTTGGCAGAGAAGGTGGATGGCGGCATTGGCGCTTCTGGGATGGGCAGACTGGCCGGTGTAAAGGGCATCTGTTCCGAAGCTCATAAGATCATCGTCGAAGATCATCCTGAGCTTATCCGGAGTCTGTGTGATGTCAGACATCAGGGCATAGCCTTTTTCATCGGAAAGAAGGCTGAACAGTGCGTCAAACGGGTCAAGACCGAGCTTTTCTGCCACCTGAGAGAGTGTCATCTCGCTGTACTGGGGAAAGCTCTCCATTGTCACGATGCTTATGTCTTCCCAGGGACAGAGCTCTGTGATGCTGTCCCACTGGACAGGGTGCTGCATCTCGCTGACAATGCTGTCTCTGAGCTTTATATCAGTGGCAGTCTGTTTCAGTGTCTTAGACAGCTCTTCTTGAGAAAGCCTGAGAAGCCTCGGTGGAAGCAGGCTGAAAAGACTTGTACTTCCGTATTCGTACGGGTACTGGTCAAAGGCTACGTCAAAGCCTTCGTTTCTCAGATCATGTATCTTCTTCAGAACAGCAGGAATCTTGTCCTGATTCTTCCTTCCTATGGCCTTGAGATGTGAAATCTCAAGCCTTACTCCCGTTTCCCTGACATAGGAGATGATCTCATCTATAGACTCGAGAATCTCATCGCCCTCGCATCTGTGATGAACGCAGAAGAGGGCGTTGTGGGATTTAACGACCTTCAGAAGCTCAACAATCTCGTCATGGTCGGCAAAAAGACACGGAGCGTAGTAAAGACCGCTGGACATTCCGAGGCATCCTTCGGAAAGGGATTTGTCCAACAGTGTGCACATCTTTGAAATCTCTTCTTTTGTTGCCTTTCTGTTCGGGTTTCCGTCTATGGCTGACATCCTAAGACGGCTATGACCCTGCAAAAAACCTATGTTTATGCCGGGTCTGAGCATCTTTTTGTAAGAAGAATAGTCCGTCCAGGTCCAGGTGGGATAGTGTCCGATTATGTCCGCAAAGGCCGGACTGTCATCGGCTCTTCTTGGAAAGACTCCCACGCCGCAGTTTCCCGAAAGGTCAAAAGTGATTCCCTGCTGGACCTTGTGTGACATGGTGGGGTTTCTCAGAACCTCAAGGTCACTGTGGGCATGCATGTCCATGAAGCCCGGACAGAGAGTAAGACCTGTGCAGTCAATGACTGAGGCACCTTCGTTTTTTCTCTTGTCAATATTGCTTCCGATGTCTGTAATCAGGGAATCCTGTACAAGAACGCTTGCCTTAAAGGGCGCGCGTAGTGAACCGTCAAATACCGTTGCATTTTCAAAGAGGGTTTTCATTGTCTTTATCTTCTATAACTCGGCTACTGCCGTTACTGCATCAAGCACCATCGAAACGAGCATCTGGCTGTTTCCGCGGATTGCCGTGGAGGCCAGAGCCGCCTTAAGCTCCGGAATCTTTGATGAGGAAAAGAGTGCAGGGGGAAGCTTTGCCTTGTACATCTCGTTGGCAAGAAGCACAAATGCAAGCTCTGCAGTTCCTTTTTCAAACGGCTCTATCCTCATGATTTCTGCAAACAGGAAGCTTGCCCTTGCAACGGGGTGAAGAACCGACCAGGGACCGCTGTACTGTTCAAGCATGGCCTCTGTTTCCTGGCTCTGGCTTCCTCCGAGTTTGTAGACTCCGGCGGACCTCTCATCTATGGACATCATCAGGCGGCTGTGGAGGTCTAAAATCCTTTTCTCATTCAGATCAAAGGGGATGGAAGAAAGCGCAGATCTCATGTTCAGCGCCAGAATCTGCTTTTCAAGAGGAATCTCGCTCTGGTTTTCCAGATTGAAAATCGCAAGGACGTTCTCAAGACTGATGTCTGTGTTGTCATAGCACAGGGCCTCAAGGACAATCTCAACCTTCTTGTCTGTGGTGAGGTTGTACTGGCTTGTGCTTCCTCTGAGCTTGTCGGCCTCGCGGTAGTCCTGGCTTCCTGTTCTCAGTGCGCGGTTTTTCATATATCTGAGGGTTCTGCCGTCGGCAGGCTTCTGGGTTCCCGCAGGGATGCTCCAGACCCAGTCTCCGACTCTGACCGCACCTTCGATTTTGCCTTCCGTACACAGAGATCTTACTCTTCTTTCACTTATGCCCCACTTCTGGGCGGCTTCCTTTGTGCTGATGTAGTCCATGGGGATAGGATATTCCGAGTTCGGCATGAAATCAAGGGGTCGCTGATGTGTTTCATATCGGCTATAATGCAGAAAACCAATTGTGAACTTTTGTGAAGTGAGTCCGACTTTTATTGAATATAATGCGATTCGGGGGTAAACAGAAACTATGAAACTCATCTACGTAGTCGAAGATCATCAGGTCATCAGAGAAGGTGTTCGCAGATACCTGGAACTTGCGGGCTACAAGGTTCTGTCTTTCGGCAACCTTGCATCCGTGAGGGAGGCGTTCCGCATCACCAAGGCTGACCTTCTAATTCAGGATGTCATGCTTCCTGACGGCGATGGCTTTGATTTCGTGAAAGAGTTGAGAGAGACTGTCGATATCCCTGTGATCTTCATGACGGCCAGAATCGCCGAGGAAGACAGGATTCACGGGTTTGAGCTGGGTGCGGACGACTATATCTCAAAGCCGTTCTCTCCCAAGGAGCTTGTCCTGAGAGTCCAGGCCATCTTCAGGAGAATCGACGGAGGCAAGGAAGTAGACAGGGCACACAAGAACACCTACAAGGCTGAAGACGGGGTTCTTTGCTTTGATGAGATAGAACACAAGGTGACTGTAAATGACCAGTCTGTGTCCCTGACAGCCGCAGAGTGGAGAATCCTGTGCCTTCTGATAGAGAACTCCTCGAGAATTCTTCCCAGAGCGGAGATTCTCAAGAAGTGC
>JAGBRG010000001.1 GCA_017632495.1 Spirochaetales bacterium | reverse complement strand
GAAACTGCCTGAAGAAATCCGCAACGACTTCGTAAGAACAGAAGTCGAACGGAGGGAAAAGGAATGTGTATCTTATGCCAATGTTTGGGGCAAGGACAAACATGCTGTAGGAAACACCTACTACCAGATGCACACCGACTACTACAACGAGGTCGGACACAAGTACGGTCTGGAACGTGGTGATGACATTGGCATGCTGCCAACTGAGGAACGACGTGAACGTGTCCACAAAAGTAAGGCAGTGTTGGAGGCAGAACGTCTGGCAAAAGATGCCATCGCTAAGAATCGGATAGAGAGTGAACGTCTGGAAGGTCAGAAGGAAAAGATGGTTGGTGAGGTTCAGAACATGAGAAAGCAGAAAGAACGCTTGGAAGAACAGAATGAGAAGTTAGAGGGCGAGATAGAAAATAAGGTACAGCATAAGGAAAGGCTGGAAGGCAGCATTTCTCAGCTTGAAGATTATGCTGCGGCATTGGTCATCAAAGAAGAAGACCTCATTGTGCCGGCCTTGAAAACCGAACCACTCGTAAAGAACGCTTGGAACGATATAAAAGAAGAACTGAACAAGCCTATTCCAGCCTTCGGGCAGAAAGAATGGAGAGAGGAACGACGGAAAGCTATTAAGACCATCCTCACAGATTTGCAGACCGCACTTGTGGAAGCCAATGTAGCCCATAATAAGGATATTCTGAAGTTGGGAAAGTCGCTCTATCGCAAAGCAATGAAGGAGGCAAGAACTATTATAGAGCAGAACAAACAACTGCAAAAGGAGAACGGTCGATTAAAAGAAGGAAACGATGTCCTCAGAAAACGGATAGCATCGATAGATGAGAATGCCATTACTCGACTTCGGGATAGGAAGGATGCAGAAATCCAGAAACTACAGGAGCGACTTGGCAAAGCCGAGTCCGAGGCTGTCCGTTCAGCCAACAAGGCGTATAGTGAGCATCAGCGTGCCGAAAGCGCGGAGAGCCAAGTCCGAGAAATGCTGGACATCCCTGAAATCAAGGAGATATGGGAGAGCATACAGCAGAACAAGGAAAACTTCTCGAAACAGATTGACCGCTGGATTGAAGATGCCAAGGTTGCCATCAACGCTTCAGCCAAGGACTATAAGCACAATGACTTTTTGCCTGAACAGGCGAATGCCATAAGCATGGGTATTCTTGCCATAGCATTTAAGAATGGCCTTGATGCTACAGACGAAAAGCAGCGTCTAAAGGCAACAAACTCGCTTTTAGCAGACGTTTCATGGAAAGGTACAACAGAGTACATGAGTGGCCTGTCAACAGCACGGACGCAACAGCTCTGTGCAGAAATGAATGTCACGAAAGAAGTGATGAGCAGTCTGCTTCTCATGGCAGGAGGCAGAGGCGGTGTCAGTATGGGAGGTGGCGGCTCTAATGGCGAGTTGACCAACTGGGACGGCACAAAGAAGAAAACGGGATGGGGCATTGGATAGTCCCCAATATAACATTAGAAGGATAGATATATGATGACATCAATAAAGGTAAAGTTCAGACCATCCACGGTGGATGGCAAGGAGGGAGGTCTCTATTTCCAGATTATCCACAACCGGGTAGTCCGTCAGTTGAACACTGATTATAAGGTCTTTGCTGAGGAATGGGATGAAGAGTCGGAAAGCGTTATCGTAAGTGGTAATCGTTCCAACCTTCTGTTGGGTATTCAAGAACGTCTGGCGTGGGATGTGGCCCGTCTGGAAAAGGTTGTCCGCTCATTGGAAACGGAGCG
>JAGBRG010000174.1 GCA_017632495.1 Spirochaetales bacterium | reverse complement strand
GGAGTTGCGGGCATCGTTTTCTATGACGATATCCTCAATCTTGTCCTTGTTGGCCTGGATAATCGGACCAAGGTCCTTCCAGTCTCCGAAGACAATCTTATCTGAGAGGCCGAAGACCTTGGCACTGCCGTAATCGATAGGTGCCTTCTCCTTCACAAAGAGGCGTACAGGAGTCTTCTTCTCGGCTTTGGCGATGTAGTTGATTATCTCTTGCGCATTCACTTTAACATGTCCTCCATGTTGTAGATTCCGGGCTTCTTTCCGATGAGAAATGATGCAGCCCTAAGGGCTCCTTCTCCAAACAGAGCTCTGGAATGAGCCTCATGCTTGATTGTTATTGTCTCATTTCCCGTAGAAATGAGAATCTCATGGATTCCTACGACATTTCCGATTCTAAGAGAATGGATTCCGATTTCAGATGTGCTTCTCTTTCCATTCTCATGACGACCGATATTATAGACGCAATCCGGCCTTGCCTGACGGATAGAATCTGCAAGAAGCAAAGCCGTACCGCTCGGAACATCAAGTTTCTGGTTGTGATGGGTCTCGACAATCTCGATATTGGCATCAGGGAAAGCAGAAGATGCCTTCTTTGCAAGGTCGGCAGTAACAGCCACTCCTATGGACATGTTGGCGCTTCTGAAGATCGCGATGCTCTTTGAGGCCTTCTCAATCAAGGCAAGCTCGCTGGGAGTATGACCCGTTGTGGCTATGACAACTGGAAGCTTTCTTCTGATGCAGAAGTCAAGAAGGCTTTCCACCGCACCGTGGAAGGAAAAGTCCACAACAACATCGGCATCTTCAGTGCATTTTTCAAAGCTCTGATGAAGATTGCCTTCTTCCTTTGCAACATCAGGACTGACGCCGGCTGCAAAGACAGAGTCTGCAAGACCTTTCTCAGAGAGGTCTCTGATAATTGTTCCCATGCGGCCTGTTATTCCGTTGACGATGACTCTCATAACAACTCCGGTCAGCCAAGAAGGCCGTGATATCTCATAAGCTGCAGAAGATGGGCTTCATGCTCGCTTTCCATCTCGGTAAGAGGAAGTCTTAAGATGTTCTTTCCGAATCCCATTGCAGAGACAGCTGCCTTTGCAGGAATCGGGTTGACTTCGCAGAACAAGGCATTGATCAGAGGAATAAGATCCATCTGCATCTTTGCAGCTTCCTTCACCTTGCCCTCGAAATACAGATGACACATCTGACTTGTCTCGCGCGGCATGATGTTGGAAAGAACGGAGATGACACCCTGGCCTCCTACTGAGAGGATCGGGACAATCTGGTCGTCGTTTCCGCTGTAGATATCAAGTCTGTCACCGACAAGGGCGGCTGTCTCGACAATCTTTGAGATGTTGCCGTTGGCTTCCTTGATGGCCACGATTCTGTCATGTCTTGCAAGTTCGACATAGGTTCTGGGCTCGATATTCACACCTGTTCTTGAAGGAACGTTGTAAAGAATAATCGGCTTGTCGGTCTCATCGGCAATCTGGTTATACATCTTAACAAGACCCTTCTGGGTTGCCTTGTTGTAGTAAGGGGTGACGATCAGAAGTCCGTCTGCTCCGACCTTACATGCGTACTGGGAAAGCTCTATGGCATAAGGGGTCTCGTTTGATCCTGTTCCAGCGATGACAGGTACCCTGTGATCTACTCTCTCGACTGCAAACTTGATTACCTCTTTATGCTCGGCATCTGAAAGTGTGGAGCCCTCACCGCTTGTTCCGGCGATTACCAGGGCATCGATTCCACTTTCAATCTGCCAGTCGATGAGGCGTCCAAAGTTCTCATAATCCACACCTGTTTCCGTAAACGGTGTGACCAGTGCTGTTGCCGCTCCTCTGAAGATGGGCTCTGCTGCTTTCATTTTTCTCCTCCATCAACTGCAAAAGAAAGGCCGATGCGCTGTGCATCGGCCTGTGTCTTAATCTTCAGTGTTAATCAGAAGCATTAATACATAGCTCTCCGCATCAGCGACAGTCAGGCGGATCTTATCCGAATGACCAAGCGGGCTTCGCAACAACTCGCTTTCGGCGGCATCCCCCTTCACCCTGGCAACGACCCTTGCTCGGTCTTGGCACCCGGACTACTCATGTCTGCCGCACCTCTATCCTTTAAATGCAATTTGTTGTCTGTAATAAACCATAAATGTTTCTGTCTGTCAATACAGTTAATCAATTACTATGATGAGGTTGTTGCTGTTGAAGGCGCTGAAATAGCGGAACTCGGAAGAAAGGCTCTTGACCAGTTTGATTCCAAGGCCCTTTTCTTCGTTCTGATTCTGTTCAATGTACCTGGAAGGATCGAACTGACGACAGTAATCTCTGAGCGTTATGGAAATCTTGTTTTCATTGATGAAAAGCCTGAAGTCACAGCAGACAGAGTTGAAGCGTTTGCGCTTTCCGTGAAGAACCACATTTCCTGCCATTTCCTCAATGAACAGAGCACAGTACAGGGCACGTTTGTCTTCTATTCCGTGTTTGACACAGAACTGCTCTGAATCATCCCGTGCCTTTACGACATCATCCATGGTCTTTATGCGGATGTATAGATTGTTATCCTCGCTTCCTCCGAAATCATCAGGAAGAAGCATCCATTCGTAAATATCCTTGGGAATGTGCTTGTTCCTGACAAGTACTATCAACAGCATCACAATAACAAGAAAAAGCTTACTCAGGAAAATAGATGCAAGAACACCCTTGGACCCGAATATACGGGCAAGAAATACTGCCGCAAGAACAGGAATGAAAAAGCGCTCAAAGAAGCTGATTCCGTTAACAGTCTTTCGTTTTCTGACGCCTTGCAGATATGACTGAAATGATGAGGACATGGTCTCAAGGGGGATGCTAAGGGCCATACACCTGATACTGAATACAGACAGATCCAAAACCTCTTTGTCCTTCGTATAAGAGAACGCAAGCCCTGGTGCTATGAAAAACACCACAACGCATGCCAGGCCTGAGATGACAGCTGAAAAACTCATGGAAAACGAAAACAGCTTTCTGAGTCCCACTCTGTCCTGTGCGCTGTAGTAGATACTCGTCATGGAAAGAAGAGCGTTTCCGATTCCTATTGAGATGCTGAGTAAAAGGGTGTTCAGGTCGTTCTGGATACCAAGGGCGACAATTGCGGCAGCAGAGACGGCAACTGAAAGGTTGATTCTGTTGATGACAATATCTCGTAAAACTGAGAACAGCTTTTTTATTGTTGTAGGATTTCCGGCCTTTCCTATCTCCGATACTAAATTCCGTCTTATGTTCTTAAAAGAAAGCCTGAAGTAGCTCTTCTTACTTGCAAAATGGAATATAAGAACAAGAAACTGGACAAAATACGAAACGGAGGAAGCAAAACCCATTCCGAAGATTCCACCTTCGAATACCAGGACATTCAGAAGGTCTCCGACCAGGTCTGTCAGAAGGAACAAAACGGATGATATTGTGAACCGGCTTTTTCCACCGTCCATAACGATTATCGGAACCATAACCTGAATGAGAATCAAAAACGGGATTCCCGGCATGTATCCGTGAAGATAACTCATCATTTGGGTATACAGATTCCGATGGCTTGAAAGCGATACTCCAGTAATACGGAAAAGAAGTGTCGGGAAAAACCAGCAGAAGCCTAAGACGAAAACAGCCATAAGTGAGGCATAAATCAAAGAATAAGAAAACGCCGCATTGGCCTCGTCCTTGTTTCCTACTCCGATTGCCTTTGAAGATACAATCTGACAACCTGTTGCTATCGAAGCTGAGAACAGAAGGAAAAAGCTCATTACAGGAGAAAGCAGTGAGATGGATGAATAATGGAAGGAACCTAGGAATCTACTGGTGATTACACCGTCGATGATTGTGGCTACTACACTCATGACATTCGTGAATATCATGGCAATGGCCACTGAGATGAACATGCTGGGTATTACATTTCTGTTTCTAAGCCCTATTGAATGCATCACTCAATCTTCGGTTTCATCCTCTTCTATGATAGAAAAGTCGTCCTCATCCTCAAGGCTGTTTTCGGACATCTCATCGTATTCGCTGTCATAATCATCGGCAAGATTGGGATTCCAGTCCTCAGGACGCTTAGTCAGAGTCATCTCTCCGAAAAGCTGTGGCTGGTCAACAAGAATCATCTTGTCCTTCACAGCTTCAAGAACAGCCAAGAAAGCGCAGATGATATGCTCAGGTGACTTTTTCACAAACAAATCAGAGAAGTGAATCTGATCATGGGTTTCAAAAAGCTCGTTCATCAGAGCCATCTTCTCTTTTTCGGTGACATTCTCGTAGACGTTGAAAACCTTCTCCTCGACAAAGTCGTAGCTTTGCATAAGCTGGATGAAGGTATCCATAAGATCTTTGGTGGAAACATCCTCCCAAAGCTCGTCATCTGAGAAAGGAAGCTGGAACTCAGAAGGCCTTCTCTGAATCGGAATATCATCATCCGATTCGTTTCCCATAAGAAGCTCGGAGTACTTCTTGAATTTGGAATACTCCAAAAGACGCTCTACAAGCTCTTCTCTCGGGTCAACATATTCCTCACCGAACTCAAGAGGAATCGGAAGCATCATCTGGCTCTTTATCCAGATGAGCTCCGCAGCCATCTTGTAGAAATCCGAAAGATCCCCCAGCCCTATTTCCTTTGCATGATGCAGATAGGTAAGAAACTGGTCAGTGATTTCAGCAATAGGAATGTCATAGATATTGACCTCCGCCTTCTGAATCAGAGCCAGAAGCAGATCAAGAGGACCTTCGAATTTCTCCGTCTTGAATTCAACCATGTCAGATTTCCGTCAGTTCAGATACCTCTGCAGAAGGCTGTCCCTGGGCAAGACCTTCTGTGAACATAGCCTGTCTGAGCTTGGAATCAAGCTCTGCCATAACATCAGGGTTCTGCTTCAGGAAGCTGAGAGTATTATCACGTCCCTGACCGATTTTCTCTCCGTTGAACGAGTACCATGAGCCCATCTTCTCGATGAATCCATATCTGAGTGCACCGTCAAGAAGACCACCTGCATAGGAGATTCCCTCATCAAACATGAGATCAAGCTCAACCTTTCTGAAAGGAGGAGCAACCTTGTTCTTAACAATCTTGACCCTGACACGGTTTCCGACGTACTCATCTGAGCCCTTGCTTATAGTCTCGATCTTTCTGACTTCCATTCTCACAGAGCTGTAGAACTTAAGGGCGTTTCCGCCTGTTGTTGTCTCAGGGTTGCCGAACATGACACCGATTTTCATTCTGATCTGGTTGATGAAAATGATGGTCGTCTTGCTCTTTGCAAGAATTGCGGTGAGCTTTCTCAGAGCCTGGCTCATAAGACGTGCCTGAAGACCCATGTGGGAGTCTCCCATATCGCCTTCAATTTCAGCCTGAGGTGTAAGAGCTGCTACAGAGTCAACGATGATTATGTCAACGGCACCGCTTCGGACAAGGGATTCTGCGACCTCAAGAGCCTGCTCTCCGCTGTCCGGCTGGGCAATCCATAGCTCATCGGTGTTTACACCGAGTTTCTTGGCATATGTGGGATCCAAGGCATGTTCAGCATCGATGAATGCTGCAATTCCTCCGGCCTTCTGGGCTTCAGCAACCGCATGAAGAGCAAGTGTTGTCTTTCCTGAAGACTCAGGTCCGTAAATCTCAATGACTCTTCCGCGAGGATAACCGCCTACTCCCAGAGCCTCGTCCAGAAGAATGGATCCTGACGGAATCACTTCGATATTCGCAGCTACAGGGTTGTCACCCAGTCTCATCAGAGAGCCCTTTCCGAACTCCTTGTCTATCTGCGCTCTTGCTGCCTCAAGGGCATCGAGTTTCTGCTTTTTGACATCCATTGTCTTTGTCTCGGTTGTCTTTTCCTTAGCCATATCAGTATCTCCTGTATCTCACCGGATAGTTAACTTACCACTTCGTCCGAATCCACCACCAGCGTGATGGGCCCGTCATTCTCATAACACACATGCATGTGTGCTCCGAATATTCCGTTCTGCACCTCAAATCCCATCTCAGAAAGGATGCTCATAAACAGCTCATACATCTTGTTTGCATGATCGGGCTTTCCGGCACCGTCAAAAGAAGGTCTGTTACCCTTCTTCAGATTTGCATAAAGCGTGAATTGGCTTACAACAAGAATCTGGCCGTTTATGTCTGAGACACTCAGATTCATCTTGTCATCCGCATCCGTGAAGATTCTGAGCTTGGATATCTTCTCGGCCATCTTGCGGCAGATTCTTTCATCATCCGAATCCACAACGCCGAGATATACCAAAAGCCCTGCTTTGATGCTGCCGGTGACTTTTCCGTCTACCGTCACACTTGCATCACGAACGCGCTGAACAACAGCTCTCATCTTCTTTCACCCTGGCCCACAGAAAGCCTGCGGACGAATTCAGCTTTGTCCTTTGCTCCGAAGAAAGCAGAGCCTGTGACTGCCACATCCACTCCGCTTTCAAACACATCACAGATGGTCGAGCTGTTCACTCCTCCGTCAATCTCAATCAGATAACCTCTGTCTCCCTTGATTTTCGCAAGTTCCTTAACCTTATCCAGAGTCTCAGGAATCAGGCCCTGACCTCCGAAACCAGGATTTACACTCATGACAAGAACCAGATCCAGCTGATCAAGATAAGGCTCCAAGGCGGAAACAGGTGTCTGCGGACGGATCGAAAGCCCGCACCCGACTCCGAATGACTTTATCTTGTCCAGTGTTTCCTGCACATTTTTGCAGGCCTCTACATGGACTGTGATGTTGTCACAACCAGCCTTAGCGAAATGCTCGATAAACCTGATAGGCTCATCAACCATGAGGTGTGCGTCGAAATAAAGCTCTGAATGAGGTCTGATATCAGCGATGAACTTAGGTCCGAATGTGATGTTCGGAACGAACAGACCGTCCATTACATCCAGATGAACCCAGTCTGTTCCGCTGTGCTCGATATCCGTAAGAGCACCCCTTATGTCCGAGAAATCCGCGGACAGTACCGAAGGGGCAATTATGATGCTTCTTTCCATACCAAAGATAGTATCACATACATGAAGGTTAATAAAGCCAAAGTGAAGCTTTTTAAGCAGATTTCCTTAACATTTTACAAGTATTATAACCTTTAATACCACAAATTTTGTATCTATCGCCCAAAACTTACTAAGGTTGTGGGTTCATACAGAAAGAAGAAGGATAAATGCGGGATCACAATAAATCCCAAACTTTGATATCTCCGATTGTCAATCAGCTGTGGGTTACCTGTGCGCTTGTCTGCACATGCAAGGCCAGGCGCGGCCATGTAGCCTGGCGCCTGAGGCCTTTAGGCTTGTGCAGGTTCGCAATGCACAGGTTACACATCAGCTAATTGACATGAGGATCCGCTCATGATGCACTTGCTGGCCACTTCACAGGCTGCGAACAGTCTGCGCACAATCGCACT
>JAGBRG010000173.1 GCA_017632495.1 Spirochaetales bacterium | reverse complement strand
CCAAAAGTCCTGGATTTATTATATTTTGAAGGACTCTTGAATGTTAGCCAGTTATAATAACAGACTTCGGATTCAATTTTATAACTTTCAACCTTTGACATAGTTATAAATCCGAAGGAAATCTCAGTTTTTATTACAGACACTGAAATGACCGGCCCAACCGGGCCTTAAACAGAGGGCTCGATTAGCCGCAGAGGCACCAGAGAGCACAGACGCCACAGCAAGCTCAGACGCACCGTCAAGCTCAGAAAGCCCAGAAAGCCCAAAAGCCTCAGAAGCCCTCGAAATGTTAAAGGTTGTTGTCAAAGGAGGGCACGAACAACCTAGAAAGGCGGAGTATTCTTTAATGGCGGATCAGGCGGCCGTCGTTGAACTCAAGGATCTTGGTCATTCTGATTCCGGCAGTGATGTAGTCAGAAGCAGGTTTATAGACCGTGTAGACCTTGATCATCATATCTTCGTACATGGCAGTCACAAGGTATTCCTTTCCAAGGTACTCGGTTCTGATGATCTTTGCGTTCTCGAATCTCAGATGGGGATAGAACTCGGGGAAGGGAAGGCCGGGCATATCGTTTACGACCATGTCCTCGGGCCTGAACAAAAGCCTGTGCTCAGGGCCGTAGCACTGATAGATGACCTTGGATCTTTCTGTCTCGGGAACGCGCAGGGTTTTGAGAATCACATCGTACGGAAGGATGTTGCATTCTCCCATGAATGAGGCGCAGAACTCGGAAACAGGGCGTCTGTAAATCTCATCGGGAGTTCCGACCTGTTCGATTTTTCCTTTGTTAAGAAGAATCACCTTGTCCGAGACACTTAAGGCCTCGATTTGGTTGTTGGTGACAAAGACAGTGGTAATACCACATTTCTTCTGGATGTCGCGGATTTCAATTCTCATGGCATCACGTTCTCTGGTATCAAGACCTGAGAATACCTCATCCAGAAGAAGAACCTGCGGCTCTGAGGCAAGTGCCCGTGCAAGGGCTGTTTTGTATTTTTCCTGAGATGTGAGTTCTTTGGCCTTTCTTTTGTCATTCTTAGAGAGGTTTACAAGTTCCAGAAGTCTTCTGACTTCGGCCTCGGATTCTTCCTTGGAAAGGCGGCGGTTCTTAAGACCGTAGGCCACGTTCTGCTCAACTGTCATGTTGGGAAAGATTGAATAATCGGAAAAGATTATCGCAGCTCCGCGTTTTTCAGCATTCAGGGCAGTGACATCGGCTCCGTTGATTGAGATGCTTCCGCTGTCAGGACTCTCAAGGCCGCAGATAAGGCTCAGTGCCGTACTCTTTCCGCTTCCGGACGGGCCTATTATTGAGACAAGTTCTCCCTTGTTTACAGAGAAATCCAAATCAAGGGTGATTTTTCCCTTGGTCTTTTTGATCTGATTGCAGACAAGAGTGTATTCAGACATTTCGTTTGCCCTCCCGTGTGTGGCCTATGCCCATATAGAAGAAGATGAAGCAGAGAATGAGTATTATCGAGCCTATGGCACAGGCGTCCGTGACTTTTCCCTCGCTGTAGAGCCTGAGGCTCTGAGAGAAGAGTGTACTAAGCCCTAAGGTTTCAGCAGCTCCGAAGCTTGCGATGCTGATTGCGATTGATGTGAAAAGCGCACAGAGAATATCTGTTTCCAGCAATGCCAGATCAATGTGTCTGAAACTCTGAGCACTTGTGTTTCCCAATGATACAGAAGTCTTTCTCAGATTGCCCGAAAGTGATCTGGCAACCGGAAGAAGAATCATAATCTGAATCGGAGTAAGAATCAGGATATGACAGAGCAGTGTAAAAATCAGCTTTACCGCCTGCGTCTGGCCGACCCAAGGATACAATCCTGTATAACCTTCAGCCAGTGCAACTGGTCCTACTGCAAAAGGAAGAAGTGCAAGTAGGAGACTGCATCCTGTGTTTGCTATTCCCACGCAGATATGAACGGAGAGAAATGATGCGATAACCGATGAGACAAAAGCTATTGCCAGGCTCAGCCCAAGGTCTGTAAGTGAGGAAGAAAACAGTACTCTGTAGGATTCAAATGAAATCCTTCCGTTGATGAGAACTGAGCGCAGAATCAAAAGAAGGCCCGGAAGCAGGATAAGACACTGTGCAACAGCCATGTAGATAAAGGAAAGGATGGCGGTAAAGGCATTGCCCTTCCTTGGCGGCAGATATGCAGATGACAGCTTTATCTGTTTTCTTGCCTTGTCTGTCGATACAAGAACCGCCAGAAACAGGACCGAGAAGATCAATGAAACAATTGTGTTTCCTGTAGGAGCCATGCACCTTAAAAGAACAAGGGCAAAGGCTCCGAGAAGTGCTGGTGCAAGCTTCGGAAGGGTAACGGTCATGAAGAAGTGAGTTTCCGATGTTCCGATGCTGTCGAGTCTTCTAAGGTACTCTCCGACCATGGCAATAATAAGCGGAATGTTCAGTGCAAGATTGGCTACGGCAGTTCTGAAGAATGGGGAAAGCTGAAGGTATTCGTTTTCCAGGCTCATGTTCATCAGAACTGCAGGGAAACAGAATGCAAACGCAAAACTGACTCTCAGAAGGGCTCTGATTTTTTTTGAGCATTTTGAATAGATGATGATTCCCGGAAATGCAACAATCAATGCAACAGCAGCTGTGGCCAGGGCATATAAGAATGAAAGGCCTGTCTGCTTCATGGCTTCTGAGTTGTTCAGAAATGTTGGAATCGTATTGTAATTGTTCAGAATGACAAAAGCCAATGCAGGCAGAAAAATGACCAGAAGCAAGAGATAGCCGGTCAAAGAGTATCTTCTGTCAAATGCATCGATTCCTTTCACGGTTTTATGATATCATAGATTCATGGTACAGTTCTATCTGTTGTCTGTCGTGTTTCTTATTCTCTCTGCAGGTCTTCAGCTTGTGGACAAGTACGGGACGACATTTCTGTTTCTGATAAACCTCAAGACACTGTACACTTCGCGAAAGGTTGTGAAGTTCGTGTTTTTAATAAGCGGTCTTCTTATTGCCGCGGCAATCACTGTTTTTCCGATTTCACCGGGTCCTGTCATCTTAGGTGACGTACTTCCTGCTTCCAATATAATCCTTGTGATTCTCTATTTTCTCAAGAACCTGGGAAAGAACGAGAGTGTGGTGGAGTACAACAACGGAAAAAGAAACGCCCTGGGCTTTGTGACCCTGGGCGTTGCATTGATTCATTTTTTATTTCCGGCGATTGTCATCATCTGATCAGAGGACTGTTCCGTTCGGAATGGTAACTCCCTTGTTGATGACGATGATTCCGTCATGGATTGAATAATCACCGTAATCTCCCTCTTTTCTCGGAATATCATCGATACCGATTCTGCAGCCGTCACCGATTCTGGCGTTCATGTCTATGATGGCCTTCTTGATGATTGTGCCCTTTCCGATTCCGAGGTTGGGGATGCCTTTCTTTGCGTTCTCGGCCTTCTGGGCCTCGTTCTCGTAATACTTGGCTCCCATGCAGTAGACGCCGTCAAGCGATGCGCCGCTTTCAATGATGGTGCGGACACCGATGATCGAGTTCACGATATATGCGTTGGTGATGATGCAGCCTTCGGAGGCCAGAGAGCTTGTGATGTTGCTGAAGTTGACCTTTGAAGCCGGAAGATGTCTTCTGTGGGTGTAGATCGGCATTTCCTCATCATAGAAGTTGAACTTCGGGTGGATGCTTGCAATATCAAGGTTTGTCTCATAGAAGGCCTTGATTGTTCCGATATCCTCCCAGAATCCGTTGAAAAGATAGGATGCTACCGGTTTGGACTTTGTCAGATCAGGAATGATTTCCTTTCCGAAGTCGGTCTTCTCGTTGTTCAGGGCTTCTTCCATGGTCTTTGCCGTAAAGATGTAGATTCCCATGGATGCGAGGTACTCGTTGCTCTGGTTGGGATCCTCTCCCAGGGAACTCTTCAGATACTTGGCGTTGACCTTGTAATCGGAGATGTCCAGAGTCGGTGCCGGCTTTTCCAAGAACTGTGTGATCATTCCCTTGTCATCGGTCTTCATGATTCCCAGTCCTGTGGCTTCCTGTCTGGAGATTGTCTTTGCTGCGACAGTGAGCTCGGCTCCGGATTCGATGTGTCTCTGAAGCATCTTGGAAAAATCCATTCTGTACAGCTGGTCACCGCTGAGAATCAGATAGTAATCAGCTTCCTGGTCATGGAAGTGTCTGAGGTTCTTTCTGACTGCGTCGGCTGTTCCCTGATACCATGACTCGCTGTTATATGTCTGCTCTGCCGAAAGAATCTGTACAAAGCCTGAGTTGAACTGGTCAAAGACATATGTGCTTGCAATATGGTTGTGAAGAGATGCCGAGTTGAACTGCGTAAGAAGATAAATCTTCGTGTATCCGCTGTTGATACAGTTTGAGATAGGAATATCAACCAATCTGTACTTTCCTGCAAAAGGCACAGCCGGTTTGGCTCTGTCTGCTGTCAATGGGAAAAGTCTTGTTCCTTTTCCGCCTCCGAGAATAATAGCAACTACTTTAGGTCTGCTCATTTCGTCTCTCCTGTTGTTCTATTTGTTAGCTTTTTGTATACGTTGATGTATTCATCAGCGGATGCCGACCAGGAGAAGTCCTGGTTCATGGCCCGCATTCTGATCTTGTCAATTGAATCCGCTCCTTCCTTGCGCTTATACAGCTCCGCAGCACGATGGATATGCTTCACAATCTCGTATTCCGTAAGATCATCGAACAGAAGTCCTGTTCCTTCCTTCGGAAATTCATCCACATCGATGATTGTGTCGGCAAGACCTCCCGTTCTGTGTGCGATTGGAATTGTTCCGTAGCGCAGAGAATAAAGCTGGTTCAGGCCGCAGGGTTCATAGCGGCTGGGCATGAGGAAGAAGTCGCTTCCGGCCTCGACAAGGTGTGCGACCTTGTTTGAAAAGAGGATGTTCACAGACAGGTTCTCATGCTTTGTAGCAAGGTCCTTGAGGCTGTTCTCCAAAGCCGAGTCTCCTGTGCCCACAATGACGAACTGAACGTCCTGCTCATTCAGGATGCATTCAAGGCAGTTGAGAACAGTATCAAAACCCTTCTGGGCTGCAAGACGGCTTATCATTGCAAACAGAGGAACATCGGCTCTGACCGGAAGGCCAAGCTGAGTCTGAATCTCTTTCTTGAGCTTTGCCTTTCCGCTCATCTTCTGGGAAGTGAAGTGATAGGGTATCAGCTCATCCTTTTCTGGATTCCACTCGTTTATGTCTATTCCGTTTACAATGCCCTTGAGCTTGTTGTGGCGCTTTGTGAGAATCGGATCAAGTCCGCAGCCCTGTTCGGGTGTCTGGATTTCCTTGGCATAGGTTGGGCTGACAGTTGTGATGTAGTCCGAATAGATCAATGCGGCCTGAATCATGTTCACCTGACCGTTGGAGAAAAGATTTTCATCCGGTCTGATGTTGGCATGCAGAAAATCCATTCTGGGGAATGTTCCCTGGTATGCCAGGTTGTGAATTGTGAACATAGTCTGAGTGCCCATGAAGAACTGGCTTCTGTTTACCTTCAGAAAGTAGGGAACAAGGCCCGCCGTCCAGTCATGGCAGTGAAGGACATCAGGTTTGAAATCTATTGCCTCGCACAGCTGAAGCGCAGCCTTGCTCATCAAGGCAAAGCGGAAGAAGTTGTCGCTGTACGGGGTAAAGCTTGTGTCGCCGTAGATTCCGATCCTGTCGTTGAAGACCTTGTGGCAGACAAAGTAATAAATTACTCCTCTGACTTTCTTCATCCGGATCTGGACCTTCTCAGCACCGTCGAGCATCGGAACATCGAGCTTGCATACAAGTTCCCCGCTGTCCTCGATCTTCATGTTGTATGCCGGAACCACTATGCGGGCATCATGGCCTTTCTCTATCAGAGCTGGAGGAAGGGCACCGACCACATCGGCAAGTCCGCCTGACTTTGAGAACGGTACAGCCTCGCTGGTTATCATCAGAATATTCATACGACCATTCTACCTCATGAAATGGCATTTATAAAGAAAAATAAGATTGCAAAACAGATTCGATACTGTTGTGAGGTGTTTCAAGTTGTGCTGTGACAGCAACATTGTCATGCCGACATAACAAGCTTGTCAGACTGGCCTTGCCCTCAGGTGACAAGTATCCTAGAATTGAATCAACTGAGGTGAATATGGACAGATCCGAAGCTAGAAAAAAGGCTCAGAAGTTGGTTGAAAAGATGACCGTCGCCGAGGCGGCAAGCCAGCTTATCTTCAATGCTCCGGCCATAGAAAGGCTGGGAATTCCCGCATATAACTGGTGGAATGAGACATTGCACGGGGTTGCACGCGCCGGAACTGCCACTGTGTTTCCGCAGGCCATAGCCATGGCGGCGACATTTGATGAGGACCTTGTGCACAAAGAGGCCGAAGTCTGTGCCACAGAGGGCAGGGCTAAGTATAATGCCGCATCTGAAAACGGTGACAGAGACATCTATAAAGGCCTGACATTCTGGTCCCCCAACATCAACATTTTCCGCGATCCCAGATGGGGCAGAGGCCATGAGACTCTGGGTGAGGATCCGTTTCTTACATCCAGACTTGGAGTTCAGTTTGTCAAAGGTCTTCAGGGTAACGGTCCTGTGATGAAGGCCGCAGCATGCGCCAAGCACTTTGCGGTTCACAGCGGACCGGAGAATCTCAGGCACACTTTCAACGCTGTTGCAAATGAAAAAGATCTGAGTGAGACATACCTTCCGGCATTCAAGGCCCTGGTTGATGCAGGAGTCGAGGCTGTTATGGGAGCCTACAACCGCACAAACGGAGAGCCCTGCTGCGCAAGTGAATACCTGATGAAGAAAACACTGCGTGGAAAGTGGGGCTTTGAAGGTCATTATGTCTCCGACTGCTGGGCTGTCAGGGATTTTCATGAGAACCACAAGGTGACATCGTGCCCTGAAGAAAGTGTCTCTCTTGCCTTGGGCATGGGGTGCGATCTTAACTGCGGATGCACATATCAGTTTGTGATGAAGGCCTATGAGAAGGGCCTTGTCTCAGAAAAGACGATTCGTGAAAGCGCTGTGCGTCTTTTCACTACAAGATATCTTTTGGGAATAATGGACAGCGACGCCTATTCAGATATCCCGATTACCGTAGTTGAGTCGCCCGAGCACCTGAAGGTGGCAGAGAAAGCGGCTGAAGAGTCCTGCGTCCTTCTTAAGAACAACGGGGTACTGCCTCTTTCAAAAGATAAAATCGAAACAATAGCCGTCATAGGACCCAATGCAGACAGCCGCATAGCTTTAAAGGGAAATTACTACGGAACATCATCAAGACACATCACGGTTTTACAGGGTATTCAGAATGAGCTGGGTTCAAAGGCCCGTGTTCTTTACTCACAGGGCTGTGATATTGAAAAGGATAGGGTTGAAAATCTTGCCCAGAGCAACGACAGAATAAGCGAAGCCGTTGCCATGGCAAAGGTAAGTGATGCCGTGATTCTTGTGGTGGGTCTTAACGAGACTTTGGAAGGCGAAGAAGGGGATGAGGGAAACAGCTATAAGAGCGGAGATAAAAACGACCTTCTTCTTCCTGAAAGCCAGCGCCATCTTATGGATAAGGTTCTTGAAGTGGGAAAGCCTACTGTCATAGTCCTTCTGGCAGGCTCTTCAGTTGACCTTCTTTCAGCCGGTGATAAGGCCGATGCCGTTCTTCTGGGCTGGTATCCCGGCGTAATGGGAGGAAAGGCAATTTCCGATATCCTCTTTGGTAAGGTAAGTCCATCCGGAAAGCTTCCTGTCACCTTCTATCATCAGAGTGACCTTTCTTTGATGCCTGACTTTACAGACTACTCCATGAGGGGAAGAACGTACCGCTTCTTCAAGGGAAAGCCCCTTTATCCGTTCGGTTTCGGCCTGACTTATTCAAAGACAGAGGTTCTGGAAGCTTCATGCAGTGCCTGTGAAAGCGGCTTAAAAGTCAACGTCAAGGCAAAAAACAGCGGAAAGGTCTATACTCAGGATGTTATTCAGATCTACGCTCAGAACAAGGGAAGTAGTAATGCTCCTGAAAACCCGCGTCTTGTGGCATTCAGAAGAATCAGCCTTGATGCAGGAAAAACAGACAGCTTTGAACTTGATATCAAGAAAGACAGCCTTAAGGTTGTGAACGACAAGGGTGAATATATTGATGAGGGAAGGGTTGTGCTCTATGTGGGTACATGCCAGCCTGATGAATACTCGCGCACTTTGTCCAAAACAGAGATAATCGAACTGGAGGTGAAATAATGCTTTTTATCGGAATCGATCTTGGAACTTCTTCCACGAAACTTCTTCTTTCGGATGGAAAGGGAAATATCCTCAACACAGTATCAAAAGACTATCCTCTGATCTTCCCCCATCCGGGTTGGTCCGAGCAGGATCCCGAGCTCTGGTGGAAGGCCTGCACCGACGGTATTCCTGAGCTTCTGGAAGGCTTTGACGCTTCCCGTGTTGTCGGAATCGGAAGCGGCGGTCAGATGCACGGTCTTGTCGCCCTTGACAGTGATGACAATGTCATCAGACCGGCAATTCTCTGGAACGACGGAAGAACGGCTGAGGAAGTTGAGTATCTGAACGAGAAAATCGGACGTGAGAAGCTTTCTTCTCTTACTGCCAACATCGCCTTTGCAGGTTTCACTGCACCCAAGATTCTCTGGATGAAGAAGCACGAGCCTGAGAAGTTCAAGCGTATTTCCAAGATCATGCTTCCCAAGGACTATATCAATTACAAGCTCACAGGCGTTCATTGCTGTGACTATTCGGATGCAAGTGGAATGCTTCTTCTTGATGTAAAGAACAAGAAGTGGTCAAAAGAGATGCTTGAAATCTGCTCTGTTTCAGAATCTCAGATGCCAAAGCTCTTTGAAAGCTACGAGGTTGTAGGTAGTCTGACAGAAAGCTCTGCATCGGTTTTGGGACTTACTAAAAAGGTCAAGGTTGTAGCTGGAGCCGGAGACAATGCCGCAGCTGCAGTAGGAACAGGAACGGTAGGAGAGGGCAAGTGCAATATCTCCATCGGAACTTCAGGAACCGTTTTCATCTCATCAGATCATTTCGGAGTCGATCCCAACAACGCACTTCATGCATTTGCTCATGCGGACGGAGGCTATCATCTTATGGGTTGCATGCTCAGCGCAGCCTCATGCAACAAGTGGTTCTGCGAGGATATTCTGGGAACTGATGACTATGCATCTCTTCAGAAGGAAATCAAGCCTGAGAACCTGGGAAAGAACCATGTCTTCTTCCTGCCATATCTTATGGGAGAGCGCAGCCCCATCAATGATACCAATGCAAGAGGCACGTTTGTGGGAATGACAATGGACTCAAGCCGCGCTGACATGGTCCAGGCTGTTTTGGAAGGTGTGGCTTTTGCCATCCGTGACAGCATTGAGGTTGCAAAGAGCCTTGGAATCAAGATCCCAAGATCCAAGATCTGTGGAGGCGGAGCAAAGAGCCCTCTGTGGAAGAAGATTTTTGCAAATGTCCTGGGCATTCCTCTTGATATGGTCAAGACGGAGCAGGGACCCGGTTTCGGAGCTGTGATGCTTGCCATGGTAGGATGCGGTCTGTATCCGGATGTTCAGAGCGCAGCGGAAATTCTGGTCTCGACTTCATCCACGGTCGAGCCGGATGAGAAGCTTGTGAAGCTGTATGAGAAAAGATATCAGGAGTTCAGACAGATCTATCCGCAGATGAAGAGTCTGTTTTCTAGAATTATCTGACCTTTCAATCGGTTTGTACAAATCCGAAAGACAGACTGCCTTAATTGTAAGGTACGGCTGGAAATTCGTTTGTTCTTTCAGTGAACTAATGAGCCTGCACAACTAAGTGCGGGCTCGTTTTTTTATAAAAAATAGTGCGTTTGAATAAAGTTTAAAAAACAATATAGTCATATGACAAACTTGCTGTATGAAATATGACAATATTGTTCTAATCTTTTCTACATAAGAAATTAAGAAAAAAAATGTTGCTTTTGGCCAAAACCCGTTTTAGACTATGAATGAAAACATAACGGAGATGGTTTCGGATGAGCGAGATTGAGGTTGTCCAGTATAATGAAATAGAAGGAATGACGGCGTTCTTTAATAATGTCGCATACCGTTCTGCCCATCTGCATTCGGAATGGGAGCTTGTCTGGATTATTGAGAACTCAATGGGTATTAAGTGTGACGGTGTCTCCTTTGTTGCTAACGAAGGCGAACTTGTTCTCTTCTCTCCTTCTCTCGTCCATGAGTTCAAGAAGGTCGACAAAAGCTGCACCTTTATGTGCCTTCAAGTCTCACCCCGCTTTCTGGGCCTGTCCAATCTCCTCGTGTCCGAGAGCGTACATCCGGCCGATTATCTTTCTGCAGAAGAGATTTCAAAAGTCAGGAGCGGATTGTACAAGATGATGAAGAGATACATCAATCAGGATGAACTCTTCCAGCCGTTCTGTAAGGGACAGTGTGCTTTGTTAATGTTCATGATCCTTTCAAAGATGCCGCTCTCTACGCTCTCGGACGAGGAGAACTTTTCAAGAAGTAAGAAGAATGAGCGCCTTGTCAGGCTGATCAACTTCGTCGATGCCAACTATATGCACAAGGTAAGACTTTATGAGTTTGCCGAAACAGAGGGTGTGACTCTCTGTTATATGTCGCACTTCATCCAGAGTGCCTTGGGCCAGAGCTTCCAGGATTATCTGAACACTGTAAGATTCAACCATGCGTGCTCCATGATAGCCAGAGGAAACATGAAGATGTCAGACATCTACAGGGCATGCGGTTTTTCAGACTACAAGTATTTTGTCAGGACTTTCCAGGAAAAGTGCGGAAAGACTCCTGATGAATATTCAAAGAACATGAGTGCAAGCATGCACAGGATTCTGAGCAACTCGCTTGCCAGCTCTCTGGGAACTGAAGAGAGGATTTTTGACAGAGACCAGAGCGTTGAACTGCTTACCAAACTTGGTGAACCAAGGAGGAAGATATGCTGATCAAGTCTGTTTCAGACGAATCATTCAGAGAATATGGAAAGATTCTGGATGGCTTTGATAATAGTGATTTAATCAAGAGAATGGCTCAGATTCCGATGCCCGCAAGCGGAACCGCCTATGAGGCTGGAATCGATAGTCTTGAGAAGAGTTCTGTTTTTGACTCTTACCGTGACAGAGGATTCGGCGGAATGCCGATTCAGATCGGAATGTGCTGGGGCTATAACACAAAGCTCAACTGTCTTGAGTATCACAGAGACAGCGAGATAAACATCGGAGAAGAGGATTTTGTCCTTCTTCTTGCCAAGCAGGGCCAGATCAAGGACGGAAAGCTGGATACATCGCTTGTGAAAGCTTTCAGGGTTCCGGCAGGAGTTGCTGTAGAGGTCTATGCCACATCTCTTCACTATGCTCCGTGTCAGGTCTCTGATGAAGGCTTCAGGGTGGCAGTAATTCTTCCTAAGGGAACAAATACTGCAAAGCCTGATTATGTTGCAAAAAATGAAGAGGATAAATGGATGACAGCCCGCAACAAGTGGCTGCTCGCACACGAGGATTCGAGAGAAGCTCACAACGGGGCTCATGTGGGTCTTGTTGGAGAGAATATCGATATAAAGGAAAGGTAAAGCTATGTTTTCAAACGTTCCAGAAGTAAAACTCGGAATTATTGCAGTTTCACGTGACTGTTTCCCGATTTCGCTTTCAAAGGCAAGGAGAGAGGCCATTGTCAAAGCTTACGGAAAGGGACTCTATGAGTGTCCTGTGACAGTTGAGAATGAAACTGATGCACTTAAGGCACTGGATGATGTCACGAAGGCCGGATGTAACGCCCTTGTGGTGTTTTTGGGCAACTTCGGACCTGAGACTCCCGAGACTTTGATTGCTCAGAAGTTCTGCGGTCCTGTGATGTACACAAGTGCCGCTGAAGGAGACGGAGATCTGATCAACGGCCGTGGAGATGCGTACTGCGGAATGCTCAACTGCTCGTATAACCTGGGCATGAGACATATCAGCGCATACATTCCAGACTACCCGTGTGTGACAGCCTCTGAGGCTGCTGCCCAGATCCGTGAGTTTGTTCCAATTGCAAGAGCCGTCATCGGAGTCAAGAATCTCAAGATCATCACATTCGGACCGCGTCCTCAGGACTTCTTCGCCTGCAACGCTCCGATCAAGGGTCTTTATGAGCTTGGTGTGGAGATTGAGGAGAACTCTGAGCTGGATCTTCTTGTCAGCTACAAGGAGCATGCAGGAGATAAGAGAATCGATTCTGTTGTCGCAGACATGGCCAAGGAACTTGGCATGAGCGGAAACAACTACCCTGAGCTTCTTCCCAGAATGGCTCAGTTCGAGCTTACTCTGATGGATTGGGCCGAAGGTCACAAGGGTGCCCGCAAGTATGTGGCATTCGCAGACAAGTGCTGGCCTGCATTCCCGAAGCAGTTCGGTTTTGAGCCGTGTTATGTCAACAGCCGCCTTGCTTCAAGGGGAATCCCTGTAAGCTGCGAGGTAGACATCTACGGAGCTCTGAGCGAGTACATCGGATCCTGTGTGACAGAAGATGCCGTCACGCTGCTTGATATCAACAACTCTGTCCCAGCTTCTCTCTATGAGAAGGAGATCAAGGGTAAGTATCAGTACAAGCTGACAGATACCTTCATGGGCTTCCACTGCGGAAACACACCGTCTTGCAAGATGTGTTCGGACCGTGCGGTCAAGTACCAGCTGATTCAGAACAGACTTCTTGAGAACGGCGGAACGCCTGACTTCACAAGAGGAACACTGGAAGGCGACATTGCAGCATCCAAGATCACTTTCTACCGCCTGCAGTGTGACAGCGAGGGTGTCCTCAGATCATACGTGGCACAGGGCGAGGTTCTTCCTGTCAGAACAGGAAGCTTCGGAGGAATCGGAGTATTCGCAATTCCTGAGATGGGCCGCTTCTACCGCTATGCACTGATTCAGAACCGCTTCCCGCACCACGGAGCTGTTGCATTCAGCCACTGCGGAAAGACCCTGTTCGAGGTCATGAAGTATCTGGGAATCAAGAACATTGATTACAACAGACCTGCGGGAACTCTCTACTGCACAGAGAATCCGTTCTCCTGAGATTAAATTGTGGAATATCCGTCAGGCAGGGCCTTGGGGTATCTGACGGATTTAGAATAAGACGCTTAGGGGAGCTTTCCCCGAAAAAGGAGTTCACATGAAGAAACTGGTTATTGCGCTTATGGTGTTGGCTCTTGTGACATCCGCAGTATTTGCAGGTGGAGCAGCAGAGGCCGGAGCAGGAAAGAAGACTGTTCTGAACATCATGTCATTCACGGATGAAGTCCCGGGAATGGTCACAAAGTATTTCGAGATGCATCCGGAAGAGGCTGCAAAGTACGAAGTAAAGACGACAATCATCGCTACAACCGATGGTCTTTATCAGCCTGCATTGGATGAGGCTCTCAAGGCCGGTGGAGCTGAGGCTCCGGACATCTACTGCGCTGAGTCCGCATTCGTTCTCAAGTATGCTCAGGGCGACATGGCTGACTATGCCGCAACATACAAGAGCCTCGGAATTGATGTAGACAAGCTTCTGAAGTCCGCTGATATCGCTCAGTACACAATCGATATCGGATCAAGAAAGGGCGAGCTGGTTGCTCTTGGTTATCAGGCAACAGGCGGAGCTTTCATCTACAACAGAACAGCTGCTAAGAAGGCTTTCGGAACTGATGATCCTGCAGTCGTAGCAGAGAAGATCGGTGCCGGTACAAACAGCTGGGACAAGTTCTTCCAGACAGCAGCCGAAATCAGAAAGAACGGCGTTGCAATCGTCTCCGGTGACGGTGATATCTGGCACGCAGTAGAAAACAGCTCTGACAAGGGTTGGATTGTCGACGGCAAGCTTTACATCGATCCGAAGAGAGAGGCTTTCATCGACCTTTCCAAGAAGCTGAAGGACGGCGACTTCCACAACGACACACGTGACTGGCAGGAAGGTTGGTTTGCTGATATGAAGCAGGCCGGTGCAAAGCCCGTTCTCGGTTTCTATGGTCCGGCATGGCTGATCAACTACACAATCGGTCAGAACTGCGGCGACACATACGGCGACTGGGGTGTCTGTGCTCCGAACATCGGATTCTTCTGGGGCGGCACATGGGTATTCGCAAACAAGGATACCAAGAATGCTGACATCGTAGCAAAGATCATCAAGTGGATCACACTCGACGATTCCGACACAGGTCTCCAGTACTTCTGGGCAAACGGAACTCTCAACGGAGAGGGCGGCACAAAGGACTGTGTTGCTTCCGGTACTGTCATGGCTAAGTCAAACGGAGAGCTTGAGTTCCTCAAGGGACAGAACATGTTCGACGTCTTTGTTCCTGCAAACCAGTATGCAAACGGAAAGAACCTCACCCAGTATGATGAGACAATCAACACCTACTGGAGAGATCAGGTCCGCCAGTACACAGCAGGTACCAAGACCCGCGAGCAGGCAATCAAGGACTTCAAGACACAGGTTGCTGACAACCTCGATGTTATTGTTGAGTAATTGCTGACTCTCACAATCAGGGGACTTTACGGTCCCCTGATTGTTATTTTTTCTACACTAAAAGGGTATACAAATGGAAAAAAGAAAAACCTTCAGCTACTCAAGATACGGATATCTTTTCAGCATTCCGTTTGTTGTGGCATTTTTGATTTTCTGGCTGTATCCGATCCTGTATACAGCAATAATAGGCTTCACTGACCTTAAGGGAATAAGCGCGACCAAGTTCCGCTTTCTGAGTGAGCCTTTCAAAAACTTCAAGACGGTCCTTACTTCTTCTTCATTCAGGACCGCTTTAAGGAACACTGTCGTAATCTGGATAATCAACTTCATCCCGCAGATTGTGTTCGCACTTCTGTTCACCGCCTGGTTCACATCTCCCAGATGTAAAATCAGAGGGCAGGGGTTCTTCAAAATCGTATTCTACATGCCTAACATCATGACAGCCGCAACGGTTGCAGTCCTGTTTCAGGCATTGTTCGCATATCCTACCAGTCCGATGAATGACCTTCTTACGAAGTTCGGAATAATCGCTTCACCTTTCAATTTCGAGGTCAGTAAAACGTCCGCAAAACTGATTGTGGCGTTCATTCAGTTCTGGATGTGGTATGGCTATACGATGATAATTCTGATTTCCGGTGTATTGGGAATCAACCCTGAAATCTTCGAGGCCGCAGAAATTGACGGCTGCACAAGTGCTCAGACCTTCTTCCGCATCACCATTCCGTGTCTGAGGACAATCCTTCTGTACACGACCATCACTGCAATGATCGGTGGTCTTAACATGTACGATATTCCTAGACTGTACCTCAACGGAGGTCCGGATAATGCAACTCTGACAACCAACGTCTACATCTACAACCAGGCATTCGCAGGTTCGTATATGTATAACAGGGCTGCGGCCGCATCATTGATAATGTTGATTATAATTGCAGTCTGTTCCATCGCTGTCTTCCAGATGTACAAGGAAAAGGATCAGTCAAAGGTTGACAGAAAAAGAAGGCATCTTGCCGCTAAGAAGGAGGTGACAGAATGAAGTACAACCTCAGAAAGGTTAAGCGCATCAGCAAGCCTGTTCTGGCACTGATGTACATAGTCTGTATCTTCTTTGCAATCCTGAGCCTTCTGCCGTTTATTGTCATGATAGTGAACGCAACCAGAAACACCTATCAGGTTCAGCAACACGCATTTAGCTTTGTACCGTCGAAGTACCTGTTGAACAACCTTAAGATTCTCAACTCAAAGGAAACCTTCAACCCGGTACGCGGTTTCATCAACTCGATGATAATCTCATCCGGTTCCACAATCTGCGCTGTCTATTTCTCGACGCTTACTGCATATGCTCTTGTCGCATACACATGGAAGCTCAGAGGCGCATTCTTCTCATTGGTTCTGGCCTTCCTGATGATCCCGATGCAGGTCACAAGTATCGGTTTCTATCAGATGATGTACAGAGTCCACATGACGAACAACTTCCTGCCTCTGATCCTGCCGGCAATAGCATCGCCTTCCATGGTTTTCTTCATGCGACAATACATGATACCGTCGCTGCCTTTGGAAATTGTTGAATCGGCAAGAGTCGACGGCTGTCATGAGTTCAGAATCTTTAACCAGATTGTAATTCCGATGATGAAGCCTGCCATGGCAACCCAGGGCATCTTCAGTTTCGTGGCTTCCTGGAACCAGTTGTTCCTTCCGCAGATTTTGCTTACGAACAAGAAACGTTACACCATGCCTATCATGGTCAGTCTGCTCAAGGGTGATATCTACAAGACAGAATACGGTGCAGTCTACTTGGGACTCACACTGACTATTCTGCCTCTGTTTGTTGTTTATTTCCTTCTCTCCAAGTACATCATCGCAGGTGTGGCCCTTGGTGGAGTGAAGGGATAATAGGATTTTCTTTTTTCACTTTGGAGCTGTCGCGCGCGACAGCTCCTTTTTTATAGTGAGAGATTATTTGATGTAAGTAACGTTGCTTCCGTAGATTGTGGTCCAGTCGTTTTTCATTGAGATCGGGACCCATCCGAATTCAGCGCACTGGTTGTACATATCGTTTGCCTTCTTCTCGTTTCCGTTCTCTCTTTCAAGGTCATCGCAGCAAAGCATGAAAGCAAGGCTTCTGTACTGGTTGTTGTTGATTGTGTATTCATGCATGCTGGCATCGCCGCTGCTGTTTCCGAAGGAAAGAACAGGCTGAACACCGATTTCCTTTACGATGATAAATACCTTGTTTGTCTTGAGGTTCTTCACAAGGAAATCTCCGCCCAGGACTACCTTGTCATCGGCCTTGAATGTGTACTCAAGTCCGTTCGGATCACCCAGGCTTTCTACGACAATCGACTCCTCGGATCCGATGATCTGTGCAGGAGGGATGAATGAAAGAGGTGAGTCCTGGAAAATACCGCGAAGGATGTATCTGTCGGTACCTGTGACGACAAAGACTGTAAAGTCATTGTCAATCAGATAGTTCACAACCTCGAGCATCGGAAGATAGAAGCCTTCTCCGCGGTTCATTCCGGTGTAGTGGGGCATTGGTGTCTTCTTGAAATCCTGGATGTAAGCTATGAACTGCTCAGGTGTCATTCCCTTGAAGGCAGAAGCTACAGCCTGGCCGTGTACGACATCAAGGCCGCTTACAGGAGAAGAGCTCTGGCTCTTTGTAATGATTTCGTTTGCAACATACTTTTCGAAATCACTTGCCTTAGCTTTGTAGCTCTCATCCTCTGTTACACGGTAAGCAAGAAGGGTGTGGTCAAAATAATCCAGATCTGTCTCACAGAAGAGTGTTCCGTCAAAATCAAAGACAGCGACTCTTCTGTCAACCGGAATAAAGTCCGGACTGTCCGGGTCAGTGATGGCCTGCATGTAGGAGATAAGCTCTTTTTTTGCACGTGCATCGTCATTCCAGAGCGACAAAGCCTTGTCTCCGTCGACTTTCTTCACCGCTGTTGCGCATGATGACAGAACAAGGATGGCCAGGACTATCACCAAGGCCGAAATAAACCTATTGGTCTTCATTAAAAGATCCTCCGTTTCTAAATATGCTTTAAATCAATATGCGTTGTTGTTTCTTTCGTCGATGTACTCGCTCGCATAGTGTGCAGCCACGGCACCGTCAGCAGCAGCAGTTACTATCTGCCTGAACGGTGTATCTCTGACATCACCTATTGCAAAGATTCCCGGAATGCTTGTCATCATGTGGGAATCAGTCTTGATGAAGCCTGTCTCATCCTTCTCGCAGTCAGGAACAAGCTGGTTCTGTGGAATGTATCCGACAAAGACAAAGACTCCGTCATATTCCTCGGTTGAGACTTCTCCTGTTGCCTTATCCATGAAGGTGACGGACTTGACCTTGCCGTTTTCACCGTTGATGGACTGAACTGTCATGTTCATCTTTGTCTTGATACCCGAGTCCTGCATTGCCTTGACAATAGAAGCCTGAGCCCTGAAGCGCTCACGTCTGTGAGTGACTGTGACATTGTCAGAAAGCTTTCTCAGATACATGGATTCCTGACATGCGCTGTCTCCGCCACCGCAGACAAGAATCTTCTTGTTTTTGAAAAAAGGTCCGTCACATGTTGCGCAGTAGCTCACACCGTGTCCTGTAAGCTCCTTCTCGCCGGGAACCTCGAGGTTTCTGTGCTTGGAACCGGTTGCAATGACTACGACCGGGCAAAGGTACTCTCCGTCTGTTGTATCAAGACTGAAAGATCCGTCTGAAAGCTTTTTGATGCCGTTTACGGTTCCGTAGACAATCTTGCATCCGAATCCTGTTGCCTGCTGCTCGAACTTTGAAGCAAGCTCATAGCCTGAAAGCTTCTCAAGTCCCGGGTAGTTCTCAATCTCATCAATGATCATGGTCTGTCCGCCGGGTGCCATTTCCTCGATAAGGGCCGTCTTTCTTCCGGCTCTTGCGCTGTACTGTCCGCATGCAAGGCCCGCTGGACCTCCGCCGACTATGATAACGTCATACTTTTTCTCTTCAGTCATTTGTTTTCTCCCCAATTTTATTCATTCGCTCTTCAAGAGCGATTTCAGCATCGCTTTTTCGAAGGTACACGGGACCCTGGCCTATATCGTCAGGTCCGTCCTTCTCAAGTTTTCTTAGTGCACAGTCAATAAGTGATACAGATACTGCCTTGTTCGGGGCAGTGTCCGTGATGATAAGCTTTGAATCTCCAAAGACGCTCTTCAGAACAGGTGCGAATAATGCAGCATCAGGTCCTGTCACAAGAACTTTCTCATAGGGCTTAAGGACAGAAAGAAGATCTGCCTCCGTTCCGTCTGTGTCCGCCATGATTCTATTTGCAGCGTCCTCGGTCTGCTTTTCAAAAGCGGCAAGATACCACCTCTGTTTTTTTGCGTCCATGACGGTGACAATAGCCCCGTCGAAGCAGGGGACTGCGTTTGCAAGGACCTCCATCGTGGAGACCGAGACAAGAGGCCTGTCCAGTGCATATGCCATGCCCTTTAAGGCCGACATTCCGATTCTCAGGCCGGTGAAGGATCCGGGGCCTCTGGTACAGGCAAGGACTTCTATGTCCTTGGTGCTTATTTTGGCATCCTTACACAGCTCTGTGATTGTGGGAACAAGGCGCTCGGAATGCTGGACGCTTCTTCCGGCCGATGTCCTTTCCTCAAAGAAAGAGTCGGTCTTCAGGGCCACGGAAAGGGCCTGCGACGATGTGTCGGCTGCAAGAATGATCATATTTGTCCTCCGCGCAGGGTTACTGTCCTGCTTTGGTCCTCATTGACGATGATTGTAACAAACAGGGTGTTTCCCGGAAGAAGAGAGTTTATGACCTCGCTCCATTCAATAAGGCACACTCCGTCTGAATAGAGCATGTCCTCTCCGCCTATCATCTGAAAATCGTCCTCGTTTGTGATTCTGTAGAGGTCCATGTGGTACATCGGAAGGCGACCGTCATACTCCTGAACAAGAGTGAATGTGGGGCTTACAATGGCCTCCTCAATACCCAGGCTCCTTGCCACACCTTTTGCAAAAACCGTCTTTCCTGCTCCGAGGCTTCCACGAAGCGATATTACTGACCCTGCCTGGCACTTTTCTCCGATTTCACGTCCCAGATCTTCCATGTCCTGGGTTGATTTGCAAATTACTGTACGGTCCATAAAGGCTCATATCTCCTTGTACGGAATACCGCTGTTCTTATTCTTAAGCTCTTCGATATCCTCGTCGGAATAAACATCTTCGCTTATGATCTGTCCGATCTCATCGCCTGTCTGTTTCTCATATTCCTCTATCAGATACTTGAGCTGAGGGTCTTCAGGATCAATCTTTCTTGCTTTTTCCAAAAGCTCCCGGGACTCCTCGAACTCGCCTGAGGCAAGGTGTAAGAATGCAAGGTTGGAAAGATAAATCACATCATCGCCGTCAAGGTCCACTGCTATCTGAAGATAGCTTTTGGCAAGCTCTGTGTCTCCGCTTTCGCGGGCGCAGATGGAAAGCTCGTTGTAGACCTCGGCGTTCTTTCCATCGATTCTGATACTCTCCAGAAGGTCCTTCTGGGCTCCGCTGTAATCTTCAAGGACGCGCTTTGCCCAGCCTCTGAGAAAGAAAGACTCCCAGCGCTTTTCGTTGGAGGCAATGTACTTGTCCATAATCTCAAGAGCATCGTCCGCACAGCCCATCATCATCTTGTCGTAGGCATACATGATCTGATCTTTGGAAGAAAGCATCTTTTCTATGGATTTGAGGGTGCTTTGGGCCTGTTCGCGCTTTTTCTTGTCCTTCTCAAGCTCTGTGTACTTGGCCAGATAGTCACGGGCACTTTCGATGTCGCCGTGTCTCATATGGAAGGCTGAAATTTCGCTGTAGGTTGCCGCATACTTTTCATGGCGGCTCTTGCACTCATTCAGAATTGCGATGATCTTGTCGTCATACATGTCGGCCTTGGTGTCATCGTTCTTCTTGTGAAGCTCCACAGTCATCTGGGCATAGAGGACGGCAAGGTTGATGTAGCTTTCAGGTGCATCAGAAAGATGGTTCACTGCGAGCATCAGCTCTTCTGCAAATTCAAATTCCTTCTTGTTGCTCTTGGCAATGGCAGCAAGGTTCAGCTCTTTGATTACATCCGGCTGAAGCTCAAGAAGAAGCTTCTTGTAGTATTCGATATCCTTGTTCTCAGGGTCCCAGGCCACGATTTTGATAAGACCAGCCACAATGCTGTTGAAGTCTATGTCATCCGTCACGCTTCCTTGCGGAAACTGCACGGGAATAGGGATGTCAGATCTGATTGTGACATCTCCGATTTTCCTTTCATCAGGAAGTGTGATGAATCGTATATCTTTCAATTCTTTCTGCATGTAAGAGAATATAACAAAAACATTGGGAAATATCAAAGAGAATAAAGCATGTGAGGAGACAGAAAAAGAACGATGCGGTTACTAGGACTTGAATCTCTTGAACCGAGTTTCAAGGGGGACCCCCAGTTAAGTCGCCGATTCTGTTCCTTGAAACCCTAGGGTAGGAGCAATG
>JAGBRG010000018.1 GCA_017632495.1 Spirochaetales bacterium | reverse complement strand
GGGAGTCTTCCCTCTGACTTGTAACCGACATCAACAAACACTGTCTCGTTATTGACCTGAACAACAGTACCGGTAACGAGCTGACCGTCCTCGATTCCATCAAGAGATTTAAGATACTCCTCCTGCATCATGCTCTGCATGTTCTCAGTGGTATCCAGCATTTCATTTTCTCTTTCTTCTGACACGTTCTTTTTCTCCTGATCCGTATAATACTATGCGCCAATTCAGGCTTTTTCGCCTTTTATGGCGTTTACAACTTTCTCACAAACTTCATTTATGGTCAAGTATGAAGTATCTATATATATGGCATCCGGGGCTATTTTAAGGCCTCCGACCGGCTTGTTTCTGTCAATTTCATCGCGCTCGTTGATCTCTGCAAGAACACGTTCATATTCCATCGCAGACGGGTTCTGGTCAAAACGCCTTTTTGCCCTCACCTCGGGCTTGGCATCAAAGAAGAACTTATGCTCAGCATTTGGGAAAACAACGGTCGTCATGTCCCTGCCCTCGGTTATGATGTCAAGTTTCTGAGTAAGCTCGTATATTCTCTCGTTGACTATGGATCTGACCTGAGGAATGACAGAAATCTTGGATGCCCAAAGGTCGATTGCAGGAGTATGAAGCTCGCTTTCCACATTCTGTCCGTCAAGAAAGAAATGACCGTCAATGACATCGAATCTGGCCTCTTTGGCTGTCTGGATGCACTTTTGCGCATCAGTGGGATCAACTCCCAGATGAAGGACACGGTAAGTCACGCCCCTGTAAAAGTTTCCTGAGTTCAGATAATAAAGGCCGAGCTTATTTGCGACCATCTTTGCAATAGAGCTTTTTCCGACTCCCGCAGGTCCGTCAATGGCGACAATCATCTCTTTCCTCCCCTTGCATCCTTTTCAAGACCTGTTACCTCGGCCTTGGTCAGCTTTCTGTACGAACCGCTTTGAAGATCATCGAGCTTCACGCATCCGATTCTGATTCTTGTGAGTTTTTTAACCTCATAACCCAGAATGTCGAACATGTTTCTGATCTCACGGTTCTTTCCTTCTGTGAGAACTACACTAACCTCACGCTTTGAGATCATCTTATAGGACTTGATTCTGTACGGTTTAACAAGGCCGCGGTATGCATCATCCATGTCCTTTTTTGAGATATCGCGGTCAGTGCGGACGATGTATTCCTTTTCTGTCTCAGACGACGGATGCATTATGAGGTTTGCAAAATCTCCGTCATTGGTAAAAAGAATCAGACCCTGGGAATCCTTATCAAGACGTCCCACATTGAATAAAAGATTCTTCTCGGGAATATCAATCAGATCCCTTGCTTAGGCCTTTTCGTTGGGATCATAGTTTGTGCAGACAAAGCCTCTGGGCTTGTTCAGTGCAAAGTAATAGGAACGCTCCTCAGGCTCTGCAAGGACATCGTCCACATAGACAATGTCATTTTCGTTGACCTTGGTACCCAGTTCCATGACAATCTTGTTGTTGACCATGACGCGGCCCTCTGTTATCAGAGTCTCGCAGCCACGCCTTGAACCGACTCCGCACTTTGAAAGATAGCTCTGGAGCCTGATTGGATATTCAATTTTCATTTTCTTCCTTCTCGAAACGCTGTCTGTCTATCTCTGAGAGCTTCGGAAGCTCACTGATCGAGTCAAGCTTGAATGTGTAAAGAAACTTTCTGGTAGTTCCGTAAAGGCACGGATGCCCCTGGATGTCTTTTCTTCCTACAACCTTGATGTAATCCCTTTCACGGAGAATTCTGATAATCGAATCGGAGACGACACCGCGTATTTTGGTAATCTCACTGCGTGTGATGGGCTGAGAGTAAGCCACAATGGAAAGAGTCTCTATTGCGGCCTTTGAAAGACGTTTGTCTATCTTCTTGCCGTAACAGGCGCGAAGCTTCTCGTTTAAGTTGGATACCGGAACAAAACTGTATGATTCGGCGTTTTCAACCAGAGAAAGGCCATGGTTGTCAGAATAATAGGACTCGGAAATCTCAGACAGGGCATCTGTTATCTCCTTGTCGGAAAGCCCTGTGATTTTGCCGATTCTCTCAACGGAAAGAGGTTCATTCTCAAGAAACAGAACTGCTTCTATCAATCTTGCGTTATCGGTCAATGTCATTTGACCCAATTATATTGAGAATCATGCGTTGACACAATGACAATCAGGACAAATTGAGGTAATTCTCTACAGCTTGGGCATACACTGCAGAAGCTGTGACGGCAGCTTTGATATCCGGAATGAAATACGGTGAATGAAGAGGCTCAGAACACCCTGCTCCTATGCTGCAGAAAGACCCTGAGCACTCTTCGATGAAGTACCCGAAGTCCTCTGTTGTCATGGTAGGCTCTGTGACTCTTATGACCTTGTCTTTTCCCAAAACACTTTTGGCACTTTCTTCCAAAATCTTTGTCTCTTTCTCAGTATTCACCACGCCGCCGTATGAAAAACCAAGTTCAAGATCGGATTTCAAGCCGTACTTATCACTTATTTCCTTTACAGTGCTTCTGATAAGGTCTCTCATCTGCTGTCTGTCATCATTTCCCAAAGTCCTAACTATGCCCTTGAAAAAGGCATGATCGGAAATGACATTGCAGGC
>JAGBRG010000017.1 GCA_017632495.1 Spirochaetales bacterium | reverse complement strand
CTTCTTTTCACATTGCCCCCTGCAATGCTTCTTGTAATCTGTCTGTGCTTTGCCGCTTCTCTTTCGATTGTAGAGATAGTAATAGCCGACAATGAAAATCAGAGCGACTATTGTGGTCACAAGACTCTTGTTTCTTACCTTAAGGCTGATTCTGGCAACAACCCAGCCAAGAGCGACTGAGTGGATGAAGATGAAAAAAGTTGAATCCAGCGCCAGGATGATGGGACACAGTATTGTGGCCAGGCTTGCCGGTGTCATGATGAAGTACACGATAAGTGTCGGAATCATCACTATGGAGGCAAAAAGAAGGCCTGTAAGATAGACTCCCGCGAGCCTTGAAAGCAGTATGTGCTTTACGGGTACGGGTAGTGATAGAAGTAGGTCATTGTCACTTGAAAGATAAAGAGAAGAGTAGGTGCTGAACACGCTTCCTATGACTCCCATTACCAGAGTAATGCCTGTCATGAGAAGAAAATACATCCAGCTGTGACCGCTGCTTACCATGGAAGAGGCAAGCCCGAAGGCCATGCTTCCGAAGGTGATTCCTCCCAGAAAAACATAGAACAACAAGAAGTAGAAGACCAGCAGGGTAACAATCTGTTTCTTTGACCTGAGTCTTCCTTTTTTTGAATCGAAGAAGATGTTCTTGTTAAGCTCAAGAAGCTGCTTCTTCAAAAGAGTTTTCAGCATCTCAGGCCTCCGGATTCTTTTCTTCCTCAAGTTCAAGGAAAACATTCTCAAGAGAGGAGTCTCCCTTGACCTCACTCATGGTTCCGCTCTTTATCAGGCTTCCGTTCTTGATGATGGCAACCTTGTCGCAGAGCTTTTCGGCAACTTCCAGAACATGTGTTGAGAAGAAGATGGCTCCGCCTTCGTTGCAAAGCTCGCGCATCATCTCTTTGAGCAGGTGAGACGCCTTGGGATCAAGGCCCACAAAGGGCTCGTCCATGATGATGAGTTTGGGATTGTGGATCCATGCTGCGATGATGGCCAGTTTCTGCTTCATTCCGTGTGAGTATGAGCTGATCGGCTGGGCAAGATCGGAGGTGAGCTCAAAGGCATCGGCATACTTTCTGATGCGAATCTGGCGGTCTTCTGCGCTGACAGAGAACACGTCTGCGATGAAGTTGAGGTACTTGATACCGGACATGTAGTCAAAAAGATCAGGGTTGTCGGGGATATAGGCAATCTTTTTCTTGCATTCGATAGGATTTGTCTTGATGGACTGGCCGTCAATCTCAATCGTTCCTTCTTCAAATCCCAGAATTCCCACAACGGACTTTATGGTAGTTGTCTTTCCGGCTCCGTTGTGTCCTATGAAACCGTAAATCTCACCCGGTTTTATCTCAAGGCTCAGGTCATTGACTGCAACCTTTTCACCGTATTTCTTTGTAAGATGAGAAATTTTGAGCATAGCTTCCTCCTGCGCGGTGATTATAACACAAACTAAACATTTATTTCTTCACGTATCGCAACATTATGGGTATATTTATGTCATGGACACATGCAAAAGTGAAAAAAAGCCTTCCATGCGGGAGGAAATTGATAGTAGAAGCGCAATAATCGTCAAAACAAGCATCATCGGCATTGTCGCGAACCTGTTTCTTGTCTCCTTCAAGGCATTTGTGGGAATTCTGTCAAATTCAATTGCTGTAATTCTTGATGCTTTGAACAACCTCTCCGATGCCGTTTCATCGATAGTTACCATAATCGGATCCAAGCTTTCTTCGAAAAAGCCGACCAAAAAGCATCCGATGGGCTACGGAAGAATCGAGTACATGAGCGCCATGATAGTGTCGTTCATCGTTCTCTATGCCGGAATCACAGCCGGTATCAGCTCCGTGCGCAACATCTTCAATCCCAAGGAGCCCAGTTATTCCGTAATATCTCTTGTAATCATCGGCATTGCCGTCCTGGTGAAGGTGTTTTTGGGACGCTTTGTGATAGGGCGGGGTAAGAGTGTCAACTCACAGGCTCTGGTAGCATCCGGCTATGATGCACTTTTTGATGCAATTCTCTCATTGTCCGTATTTTTATCGGCTTTGGTCTTCATGATGTTTCATATCTCGCTTGAGGCCTATGTAGGACTTGTCATCTCCGTTTTCATCGTAAAATCCGGTATCGAGATGATGATTGACACCATCAACGATATTCTCGGCCACCGTGCTGATGCCGAGCTTACTCAGAAAATCAAGCATATTGCATGCGAGGTTCCCGAGGTCATGGGAGCCTATGATCTTCTTGTGACCAATTTCGGACCCGACAAAAACTATGCTTCCATGCACATTGAGCTTCCCGACACCCTCACCGTCGAGCAGGCCGATGTGATAACCCGTAATGTCCAGCACGATGTCTACGCCAACACCGGCGTCATCCTCACAGGCGTTGGAATCTACTCCCACAACACCAAGGACGATGTGGCTGCCGAAATCAGAAACAATGTCAGAAAGATCATTCTGGACAACGAATGGGCCATCCAGATGCACGGTTTCTATATCGATCTCACCGAGCGCAAAATGCGCTTTGATGTTGTGTTCAGCTTTGAAATTGACCTTCAGGAAGGCGAGCGCATTGTCCACGACCAAGTGTCAAAAGCCTATCCGGATTACGATGTTGTCGTAACAGCTGACGTAGATCTTTCCGATTGATATTGACAAAAAACCCCCATATGAAGTAATTTGCAAATCGCTTGCAAATGCAAATCGTTTGCAAATTCTGGGGTTTTTATGTTTGATGTTCTTTATGACTATTTTCTTGATGCTCTGATTGACAGCGCAAAGCTCATTCCGTTTCTCTATGTCATCTATCTTCTGATGGAGCTTTTAGAGAAGAAGGCGGGAAACACTTTTCCCCGTTTTCTTGGAAAATCAAAGCAAATCGGACCTCTTGCCGGAGGCTTAATCGGTGTTGTTCCTCAGTGCGGTCTTGCCGCGGCATCTGCCAGCCTCTATTCAGGAAAAGTCATTACTTTAGGAACTTTGATTGCAGTTTTTCTCTCATCGTCTGATGAGATGCTTCCGATACTGATTTCAAGCGCCTATCCCGTGGTAAGCATTCTTAAGATTCTTCTTGTGAAAGTTTTCATAGCTGTGGTTTCCGGCTATATTGTGGATCTTCTTTTCAAAAAGGGAACTCAGACAGACCAGAATGAGAAAGAGGAAGTGGAGCGCAGCTTTGATGAATACGAGCATAGAAGCAACATCTTCCTCTGCGCCTTAAGGCACACACTTGAGATTTTTATCTTCATATTCATCTTCTCGCTTATTCTGAACATCATAATCGGATCTGTCGGAGAAGATAACCTCAGCAGAGTCCTGAATTCCATCCCGGTTGTAGGGGAGCTTGTGGCGGCCCTTGTAGGTCTTATTCCAAACTGCGCATCATCGGTGATCATCACCCAGCTTTATCTTGACGGAATAATCACTGCAGGACCTATGTTCGCAGGTCTTCTGGTCAACGCCGGAGTCGGAACATTGGTTCTTTTCAGGACAAACAGAAACACAAAGAACAGTCTTGCGATAATCGGCCTTCTGTATGCCTTAGGTGTGATGTGGGGAAGTCTGATAGAGCTCTTAGGCCTTGTGTTTTAGGAGGTGGCCATGGCTGACGGATACAATACCCAGAGCAGGATGCGGATCTTGGATTATCTTAAGGAGAACAAAGACCGCACTGTTGATGTTAATGACATAAGACGGGCTTTGGACTGCGATGTGAACATCACCACAATCTATCGTTATCTTGATAAGCTTACATCCGACGGCACTGTGATGAAGTATGTTGCGGAAAACGGAACCAGAGCCGT
>JAGBRG010000172.1 GCA_017632495.1 Spirochaetales bacterium | reverse complement strand
GCATCCTTGTAGGACTGAATGAATTTGCATCAAACAAGCCTACAGGTCTTGCCACGATTTTATACCACATAGGATCTGCCGGAGCCGGAAACTGTAAAAGCACTATTCTTGTGACTGCCGCACTAGTGGTGATCCTTATTCTTGTGTACATCCTTTTGGACAGAACCTTCATCAAGATAGTCACAACAAAGACAGGTGCTGCAAAGATCGTCTACAAAGAGAAGCAGGCACACGAGAGAAGCGCTTTCAAGGCACTTATGTTCAAGGAAACAAAGCGCCTTGTCTCAAGTTCCACCTACATGCTCAACTCCGCCCTGGGAACAATACTCATGCCGGCTGCCGCTGTCTTTGTCATCATCAAAGCTCAGATGGTCAAAGAAGTGGCACAGCATCTGTTTAATTCGGTTCCGGGTCTTACGGCATCCTTGTTTGTAGGAGCTGTGACACTGCTTTTATCAATGAACACCATAAGCACCCCGTCAGTTTCCCTTGAAGGAAAGAACCTGTGGATTTCAAAGACACTGCCTGTCACATCTCTTCAGATTCTCAGGGCAAAGTTTTTTAACCACCTTCTTTTCACATTGCCCCCTGCAATGCTTCTTGTAATCTGTCTGTGCTTTGCCGCTTCTCTTTCGATTGTAGAGATAGCTTTGATTCTGATCTGCACCTTTTCAAGCTGTATTGCCTCCGCTTTGTTCGGCCTGTTTCTCAACTTAAAGAGACCGAACCTCAATTGGACAAGTGAAGTTGTGATTATCAAGCAGGGTATAAGCATCTTGGTTTACATGTTCTCTATCTGGGCACTCAGCGCACTTCAGATAGTATCGGCTCTGTATCTTTCCCCCAGAATCGGAGGAATGACAGTCCTTGCCTGTTGGACAGTCATCATGTCAGTCCTGGCTGTTCTTCTCAACCAGTGGCTGAAAAAAACAGGTGTCAGAATAATGGACAATCTTTGAGTTTTGAGATTTCTGAAAAAAGGCAGTCAGTAATGGCTGCCTATCTTTTGTCCAAAGAGACAAAGACTTACAAAACTAATTTGTTGCTCAAATCCAAAATTTTCTCTAATCCTCATTTTTAATAGTTTAAACGCATATTTTTCTTTGTTTTTTCAGACAAATTTGTTGACTTCACACGACGTTTTTCATATAAGATTCAGTAGCTTTCAGGAAAGCGAGGTATTAATTATGAAGACTATTAAGAAAATCACCTGTATCGCACTGGTTCTGCTTATTGCAATGACAGCAGTATTCGCAGGCGGAAGTTCAGAAAGTTCCGCCAAGAAGACCTACAAGGTCGGTATCTGTCAGTTCGTGCAGCACGTTGCACTGGACTCAGCAACCCAGGGTTTCATGGATGCCCTGAAGGAAGAACTGGGAGACAGTGTGACCTTTGACAATCAGAATGCTTCCGGTGACATGTCAACCGTCACCACAATCGTAAACAGCCTTGTCTCAAACAAGGTCGATCTGATTCTTGCTAACGCAACTCCTCCCCTTCAGGTCGCAGCTGCCGCAACAGCAGATATCCCTATTTTGGGAACATCTGTAACAGACTATGAGACAGCCCTTGATCTGAAGCTCACAAACGGAGCCACAGGAATCAACATCTCAGGTGCTTCCGACCTTGCCCCTCTGGACAAGCAGGCTCAGATGATCGTTGAGCTCTTCCCGAACGTCAAGAACGTAGGACTCATCTACTGCTCAGCCGAGCCCAACTCAGTCTACCAGATCGATCAGATGGAAGCTTATCTGAAGCAGATGGGAATCAAGAGCACAAGATATGCATTCACCGATTCCAACGATGTTGCATCTGTCACAGAAGCTGCCTGCAAGACTTCCGATGTTCTCTACATTCCTACTGACAACACAGCTGCTTCCTGCACAGAGGCCATCAGAAACGTCATTGAACCGGCTAAGGTTCCTGCAGTTGTCGGAGAGGAAGGAATCTGTAAGGGCTGCGGAGTCGCAACGCTTACAATCAGCTACTACGACCTTGGATACACCACAGGAAAGATGGCTGTAGAGATTCTTAAGAACGGTGCTGATGTCAGCAAGATGCCGATTCAGTATGCCGCAAACCCGATTAAGAAGTACAACGCAGAGCTTAGCTCCATCCTCGGAGTCAAGATTCCGTCTGACTATACTGCCATCTGATTATCCGGAGGTATGGTTTGAATATCGGATCACTTATCAGTGCACTTCCCGGTGCCATCGCCCAGGGCCTTATCTGGGGCGTGATGGCAATCGGGGTGTACCTGACGTATAAAGTTTTGGATATGGCAGATCTGACAGTAGACGGCACAATGGCCACAGGCGGTGCCGTCTGCGTCATGATGATGCTCAATGGGGCAAACCTCTGGGTTGCCCTTATCTGTGCCGTCCTGGCCGGAATGATAGCCGGTCTTGTCACAGGCATTTTCCACACTGCAATGGGAATTCCGGCCATTTTGGCAGGAATCCTGACACAGCTTTCTCTTTATTCCGTCAACCTTGCAATCATGGGCTTTAAGGCCAACCAGGGAATCAACGTAAGAAATTACCACCTTCTGGTCTCATCCAGAAACGTCAAGGTCATAGGAATTCAGAACCCGATTTTCACAATGATAATCGTCACCGCCCTTCTTATCGCAGTCCTTTACTGGTTCTTCGGTCGCGAAATCGGAGCGGCTCTTAGGGAACAGGATCCAACGAGCACATGTCACGTGCCCAGGGCATCAACGTAAACCGCTGCAAGATTATCGGCCTGATGATCTCAAACGGAATTGTAGCCCTCGCTTCTGCACTGTTTGCCCAGTATCAGGGCGCTGTTGACGTCAACATGGGACGCGGAGGCATTGTCATAGGCCTTGCCGCCGTAATCATCAGCACGGTTCTGTTCGGAAAAGTCTTCCATAACTTTGCCATGAAGCTTTTGGTAGTCTCCCTTGGCGCTGTCATCTACTACATTGTCATCCAGATTGTTATCTGGCTCGGACTTAACACCAACTTGCTCAAGCTTCTCTCAGCCCTGGTCGTGGCAATCTTCCTTGCCATACCCTACTGGAAGGGAAAACTGGCAAAAGGAGCCAAGAATGCTTGATCTAATCAATCTCAAAAAGACTTTCAATCCTAACACCATAAACGAGAAGGTAGCCTTAAACGGTGTCTCACTTCATCTTGATGACGGTGATTTTGTCACCATGATCGGCGGAAACGGAGCCGGAAAATCCACACTTTTAAATGCAATTGCAGGAGTCTGGCAGGTAGACAGCGGAAAGATCATCATTGACGGAAACGACATCACAGGACTGAGCGAGCACAAACGTGCCCCATGGCTGGGACGTGTATTCCAGGACCCGATGATGGGAACCGCTGCAACCATGCAGATTATCGAAAACCTCGCTCTTGCAAAAAGAAGAGGCCAAAGACGCGGCCTAAAGCCAGGCGTCACCAAGGCAGAAAAAGACGAATACAGAGAGCTTTTAGCCACACTTGGTCTGGGCCTTGAGAACAGAATCACGGAAAAGGTCGGCCTTCTTTCAGGAGGTCAGAGACAGGCTCTTACCCTGCTCATGGCCACACTTAACAAGCCCAAGCTTCTTATGCTTGACGAGCACACTGCAGCTCTGGACCCCAGAACCGCTGAGAAGGTCCTTACCCTATCCGATCAGATT
>JAGBRG010000171.1 GCA_017632495.1 Spirochaetales bacterium | reverse complement strand
CCCGCACGTCTTTTGAAAGCCCTGCGTTATAATATCTGACAGGTATGTGAGGGGTCTCTTCACATAGGACAGTGCACAGTTTTTTTGTATCACCTCGGGTTCTGCAAAAGACTATGGCAGGTTTTCTGCATGTTCTGACAAGATGAATCAATGCATGCTCACTGCTGATTGTGGGATAGGCTCTGTATATTATGTTGGGTCTGTCGGCATCGCCTCTGACTACCAGAGGCTTTGTTGTGAAAAGAACCTTACGGATATCGCTTACAGTCTGCTCCGATGCAGTTGCCGTAAAGGCCAGTATCTGATTCGGTCTGAGGGTGCGGACTATGGTACCTAAGGCAAGGTAGGACGGTCTGAAGTCCTTGCCCCAGCGGGAGATCACGTGGGCCTCGTCAACTACCAGAAGGCTGATGCGAAAACGCCTCAGGCGTGATATGACAGTTTTGTTCTGAAGGCTTTCCGGAGTGGTCAGGATGATTTTGGTTGATACTCCGAGGCTTTTGAAGATATCATCGCGCTGCTTTCTTGTCTGACCGCCTCTGATGCAGACGCAGTTTATCCCCGCTTTTGAAAGCTTTGAAAGCTGGTCGTTGATCAGGGCCAGAATAGGGTAGACGATTATTGTGATTCCGCTGCACAGGTGTGCCGGAATGAGGAAACACAGCGATTTTCCTATGCCTGTGGGCAGGACCACAATCTGGTTTCTGACAATGCCGCTCTGCTCCTGTTCCATGATTCTTGAGATGACAAGAATCTGGTACGGCTTGAGTGCGGAAACCGAGAATTTGGACGCGGCCGTGCGAACGATGGTGTCAAGAATGTTCTGCATACTGACATATACATTTTTTTTGCTGTTTTCATTGCGGTTTTTTGAAAAGTTTTTTCTGTTTTTGTATTCCGTCTGTTGTCAGATGTGATATACTCAAATTGCTCGTTATACTAAAACAGAAAAGAGTGGTTTCAGATGCCTGTCAGGCTATGGGGCCGGGAAGGGAACTCAAGTCAAAAGACTTAAGTTCCTTTTTCTTTCACATTTTCTTCTTTCCAATAAGATTACGTCTTATGTACCTGAAGGTCTCTTTCTCTCCCTTTTCGGAGAGCATGGTGACAAGCTCTTCTAAAAGGGCTGCCGTTTCAGGGTGCATCTCTTCTTCTGAGGCTCTGTCCTTGAAGTACTGAAGGGGATGGCTATCCGTGTATTTATCCTTCATGTAGACCTTGCTGGCTGCGACCCTGTCACAGAACATTTCAATCACATAGACCAAAGGCATTTTGATGGGAACATATTTCTTCTCTTCAAGCGAGTAGTCTCTCCAATATTCATAATGATGCTTGTTTCTGCCTTTGTGGTGCATCCATGCCTTGGAAAAGCCCTTTTCCTTTCTTTCGTCGGCCGTGGGGCTGTGCTTTCCGCTGTAGTATTTCACGCCCGGAAAAAACTCGGACGGGCTGTACTTTGAAAGGTCATGCATAAGGCCGCGCCAGGGGATACCCGCCTTGAAGCAGTGGGCCATGACAAGATGTCGGTGTTTTGTGATTGTTCTGAAATGCCCTATCAGTTTTTTCATGACTCTTGCAATTATAGCTTCAAATCCGCTTTTATAGTAAGATTTCCTCGAAGGAGAACATAAATGACAGAGAAAACTTTCATTGCCATAAAGCCGGATGCAGTCCAGCGCGGACTGATTGGAAAGATAATTGCAAGAATAGAGGACAAGGGTTACAAGATCGTGGCTCTTAAGATGATTCAGGTCTCAGACGAGCAGGCTGCGGCACACTATGCCGAGCACCTCGGAAAGCCTTTCTATCCGAACCTTGTCAAGTTCATCACAAGCGCTCCGATTGTGGCTATGGTTGTAGAAGGCGAGAATGCCATCTCCGGAATGAGGCAGATAATGGGTAAGACCAATCCTGCCAATGCCGAGGTAGGAACAATCAGAGGCGACTTCTCTCCTGAGATGAGCTTCAACGTAATTCACGGATCAGACGGTCCTGAGAGCGCGGCAAGAGAGATTGCCATCTACTTCACTAAAGAGGAAATCTGCGACAAATGGCAGACAGCCTTTGAGATTCTGAAATCCAAGATGTGAGCTTCAGAAGCCTACGGTGCTTCCGATGATTACGAATGTCACAAACATCGTGATCATGCTCAGAATCGAGGACATTACGACAATCTCATTGGCAAGGTCAGCATCTCCACCCATGGCTACGGCCGTGGTGTAGGAGTTGACCGCATTCGGTGCTGAAGCATAGATTGCAACGCCGACCAGTCCGACATGACGTACTCCCAGGGCGATTGCCAACGGGATGAGGATTGCGGGAAGAAGCACAAGCTTTCCGAAACAGGCCCAGAACAACTGGGTCTTATATTTTTTGATGTATCTGAACTCAAACGAAGCACCCAGGGCTATCATTGAAAGCGGGGTGGCAAGGTTACTGAGTTTGGAAATAATCCCTGTCATTATCCATGAAGGAATCTTCACTCCTGCTATGTTGAGGAAAAGACCTGCAAGGCTTCCGACTACCAGCGGGTTGGTGATTATCTTGTAAATCAGCTTTCCGACGGAAGTGGCATTTCCCGTGTACTTCTCAAAGATGAATGCAGAAAGAGCGTTGTTCAGAGGAACAAGGACGGCAGCTATGATGGAAACAATTCCGATGTTCTCGGCACCGCAGATGCTCTGTGCGATTGGAATTCCCAAAATGGCATAGTTTGCCTTGTAAAGGCCCTGGATCATTACGGGAATCTGGGTCTTGTCCTTGATGAACCTGGGAACAATGATCCAGGACAGGAGGAAGACTCCGATTATGCTGAAAGCGACAATCAGAACAGGAGTCAGCTCAACATCCTCTCTGAGGTTTGCCTTGTAGATAGTCTCTCCGCACATCAGGGAAAGGAAGAATCTGAACACAACAATATTGAGCTGTTTTGTAGTCTGTGCGTTCAGGTAGTTGCGCTTCTGAAAAAAGTATCCTATGGCCATGAAGACCATGAGGGGAGTGATGGCTATTGCCGAGATTCTGATTACTTCCATGTTTAACCTATGACTGTTCCCTCAAAGGCTCTGCCTTCAAGGATAGAAAGTGTGTTGTCTGTCTTTCTGCCGTCTGCGCAGATGACTTTGATATCGGATTCCTGGGCCATTTTTGAGGCGATGGGATCAAACGGGGCGTTCTTTCCCGGAACCCACTCATCTCCGACCATCTTTCTGAAATCTGCCCAAGAGATGCTGTCAATCGGCTTTGCCTCGGGGTTCTTTCTGGGATCGTCGGTATAGACCTTTGCGATGTTGGAAAGATTGATGACGGTCTTTGCACCGAATCTTCTTGCAAGATAGACGGCATCAGTGTCAGTTGAAAAACCGGGCTTCCAGCCGCCGGCAACAAGAACACGGCCGCTGAAGGTGATGCTCTCATCTGTCGGGTTTGTCACGACACTGTCCTTGCAAAGCGAACCGAAAACGGCTTTGACAAGCTCTGCATTCAGATGTGTGGCCTTGATTCCGAGCCAGTCCTGAGCGTTGGCATCCTGATCTGCGGGATCTGTGACAACTGCTCTGTATGCCTGCTGATAGACTCTTGCAGGGGCACCGCCTCCGCAGACGAAAATCAGTTTGTCCTGTGGATTCGAAGCCAGATACTTCTTGATTTTTGACAGGAAATCGGCGAGAAACTCGCTGTTGACTTTATCGGGCGCAATGATTGAACCGCCGACTGAAAGAACTGATAATTTCATTGGATTCTCCTCTCCATGTGTGATTCTATCCACAAGAACAACTTATATTCAATAGCTTCAGCTTACATAAATAAGCTTGACAATCCAGTTGGCAAGGCGGGCCGGAAGAATTTTGACCAGGAATGCCAAAAGCTTGTACACCATGCCCACAGCGACCCTGACCGGAGGATTCTTCTTATAAGCAAGCTTCAGAAACACCTTGGCTACGGAGTCTGCAGGATTTCCGTTCTGCTCGTCATGGGCCATGTGCTCAACAGCGGCAATGCACTGCTTGTAATATGGCGAGTCCTTGGGTTCATCGCTGCTTCTTGCCTTGGTGAAACCGGTCTTTGTGTCTCCCGGCTCTACAAGACAGGCGCGAACTCCGAATGGGGAGGATTCGATTCTCAATGCCTGGCAATAGGCCTCAAGAGCATATTTTGATGAGCTGTAGTGACTCTGATAGGGGATTGCGACAAGACCAGCCACGGAGCTTGTGATAAGAACAAGAGACCTTTTGTTCTTGCGAAGAAGCGGCATGAAGGCGGAGTTCACGTTCAGAACTCCGAAGTAGTTTGTCTCCATCTGGGCTTTGGCCCTGTCCAGCGGAGTCATCTCTGCAGATCCGCTTATTCCAAAACCTGCGCAGTGGATGATGATTCCAAGCTCATCAATCTGCTTTGATGCCTTTTTCACAGACTCGGGATCCGTGACATCCATCTCAAGAGCGATGATGGAAGGATTATCCGTCTTGGCGGGATGCCTTGATGCTGCGTAGACCGTAAAGCCTCTTTTTGCAAAAAGGTCGGCAGTTTCCTTTCCTATGCCGCTGGATGCTCCGGTAATCAGAACCTTTTTCAGATATGGACATTTGTCTTTCATGAAAACCATTCTACAACATTTACATCCTTAGCACAAACAATGTCCCTGCATGGCACAGGCGAATGCAGGGACGCACTTTCGGTGAGATTATTTGGAAAGAAGCGCCGTCAATGCTCTTTTATTCAGAATCCGGCAGCCTCACCCAGATTGTCATCGAAGTTTTCCCCGTCATTTTCTTCAGCTTTCGCTTCGGGATTCTCTTCATCCTCCATCTGGCACTGCGGGACATCGTCAGGGATGATGTCCGGAATCTGAGCAGCCGGCTCCTGTGCAGGGGCTTCGTTTGCAACGGCGGCTGCTTCCTCTTCCATCAGTTCATCGATGTTCGAGGACCTTGTGGAGAACTCTCCGGGCATATTCTCTGTCTCTTTAGCTTGATCTGCTTTCTTCGGAGGCTGGAATTCGATATGCTCGGCCAAGATTATGATCTTCTCCGAGTAGATGCCTCCTTCGTGCCATGTAAGTTGCTTCAGCCTTCCGACAATTCTCACGCCTCTGCCTTTTTTAAGGTACTTGAGGCAAGCCCCGGCAACCTTGCCGTAGACATGGACAGTGAAGTAGGAGGCTTCCTGTGTCCACTTTTCCTCTCTCTTCTTATAGTAGCGGTTGTTCGCAAGCGACAGTCTGCACATCTGAATCTGTGCAGGAGCGTTTCCCAGTTCCGGGTCTCTGGTAAGCAGACCCTCAATCAGGACGGTGTTAAGGTTGTTCATACAACACTCCTTTTTTCAAAGGCGGACCTGCGGGGCTCCTGAACTCAAAAGCCTTGTCCGCTCGGCCTTTCCCTTTTCACTGTCCTAATACAAAAAAAGTGTCGAAAATATTGGGGTTTTTTCGACACTTTTTTAAAAAAAATAGAAAGAGTGGTTTTTTTTGCCGGTTCAGGGGCTCAGATATTATCTGAGATGAATGCCTCAAGAACGGCCATATTTGCACCGCCGACACGCTGGGCAACAGCCTCTCCGCCCTTGAAGATAATCATGGTCGGGATACTGCTGATACCGAACGATTCAGCGACTTCCGGGTTCTCATCAACATCGACCTTGCAGACCTTGACCTTGCCTTCATATTTTGTGGCAAGCTGGCTGACAATCGGTGCGATCATTTTGCAAGGTCCGCACCATGTTGCCCAGAAATCAACCAGTACGGGGATGTCACTCTCAAGAACTTCTTTTTTGAAATTCGAACTGTTAAGGATGACTTCGCTCATATTTCCTCCGATACATCAATAATAATCATGCACTATGAAAAAGGAAAGCCGACAGGGCGCATAAAAGAAAAATAGTCAAAAAAAACGCATAAATCGAAATAGTGGGAAAGTCTATTGAAGTTAAAATATTTTTTCATGGTTTTTAACTGTTATGAGCTTGAATTTATATAACTTCCATATAATCGAAAAAAAGTGTAAATCCTTACAAAATAAGGAGTTGACAAAAACACCCCGCGGGCCTATAATCAAATTGTCAGATGGGAAAAGAATCGAGAAATCGCTTCTAAAACAGAGACACAGATGAAAAAATTTTTCAAAGGAGGAGAGCATGTCCGGTGAAGATAAAGCAAAAGGCTTCTTCGGTTCGAACCTTGATTCATTAAAAGCCTTCGAACGTCTTAAGCTATATATCAATGACATATGCCCTGATGCGGTGATTTCCGTCCAGGGATCGCTTCTGGCTTTCAGAACCGCCGCCGGGTTTGCCTATATCTCTCTTCCGGCCAACGGTGAGTCTCCCGTTCTGTTCAACCTTGCCGTGACGAACAGAAAGAAGATTCAGAGCACCAGGATAGACAAGGTTATTCAGACTGCTCCGGGATCCCGTTCCTATGTATATCACATCAGCATCAGGTCGATTGATGACATAGACAATGAGATAAAGAGCCTTGTAAGGCAGTCTTATGAGTATTCCAAGCTCAGCTATGCTTGATGTCCAATAATTAGTTTCTCTTGTTATCAAGGGGGTGCTGGAGGTTCTTCAGCACCCTCTGCTTTTTTTTTCAAAAAGTTTTCCGAAAAACCGCAATAAAAACAGCACTTTTTTCCTATAGAGAAGTAAGGAGGCTGTCATGAAGAAAGTCTTTATTATTGCGTTAATTCTTGTTGCCGTGGCACTGGCGGTTCTGACTCTGCTTATGGGATGCTCCCAGGAAGTGACTGTAGCTGAGGTTTTCAATGCTTTTTATTCTGCAGATGATACTGCACCCGTTTTGCTTGGCTCATACTCTGAGTCAAGCACCACCGTGCGGCTGGACTTCAGTGAGCCTGTTAAGCTTTTCGGGTCTTATGTAGGGCAGTACTCGGCACGATCGGAGGGAAAGAGCATCTACATTGTTCTTCCTTCCACGCTTGAGCCGGGAGTAAAAACCACAATCTCAGGAAGGGTCAGAGACTATGCCGGAAACACCTGCGGCTTTTCCGTCCAGGTCTGGGGCATGAATCCCAGACT
>JAGBRG010000170.1 GCA_017632495.1 Spirochaetales bacterium | reverse complement strand
TAGGAAAGAACTTTCCCTTCCGAGATGATTACGTATGCCCAACCGCCCGGACCGGGGTTTCCGGAGCAGCCACCGTCTGTGAAAATATCGACTCTGTCCATGATTCGATGATAGTCCAAGATGCGCCTTGACATCAAGATTGGTGAAAAACTAAGATTTCTGTATGCTTAAAAAAATACTAACCCTAATTCTTGTAATTATCTGTATTGTTCCCCTCTTCGCTCAGGGCGGAACCGAGGTTTCCGTAAAAAAAACAAGTGACCTCAGAATCGTCTCTCTTGCTCCGAATGTAACTGAGATGATCTATGCTTTAGGCAGCGGTGACAACCTTGTCGGAAGAACCGACTACTGCAACTACCCTGAAGAGGCAAAAAATGTCCAGAGCATCGGAACCCTCTGGGATCCGAACATGGAGACAATCCTTGCCCTTGATGCAGATGTAGCTATCGCATCATCCATCGTGGACCCCTCGTTCATAGATAGTCTCAACAAGGCAGGAATCAAGGCCTATCAGTTCTATGAAGAAAACAGCTATGAAGGCACATATACTTTGATTGAGAAGGTTGCCGATGTAATAGGAAAGCAGGCCGAAGGCCAGAAAATCATACAGGATATGAAGGCCAGAGCTGAGGAAATAAGAAAAATCACATCCATGGTCAACATGAGACGCAGCGCAGTCTTTATCATCGGTTACGGTGACTGGGGTGATTATGCCGCAACAGGAGATACCTTCTTAGACGGTGTAATAGAAGCAGCAGGCGGCGTCAATGCAGCAAAAAGCGGCATAGCATGGTCTATCAGCAAGGAGCTTCTTCTTGAAAAGGACCCTGATGTTATTCTGCTTTCTGGCAATCAGGGATCAGACCCCCAGACGGAGATAGCCACCTTCACAAGCCTTGAGCCATATAGCCGTCTTTCTGCCTGCAAGAACAAAAAGGTCTATGTGATAGACGGTGATGCTGCACAAAGACAGGGTGTCAGAACCATAGAAACTGTTGAGGAAATTGCAAAACTCCTTTATCCCGGACTTTTCATCTGATTCAAGGTTTTAGCGTGCAGCTTAAAAGAAGACCGCATCTGATTGCAGTCATACTGATTTTCACAATAATTCTTCTCACCATCGCAGGAATAGCAGTAGGCTCTGTAAAAATCACTGTATCCGACATAATGAAGGCGATCTTCAGGCCTCAGGATATTTCCGCAAATACTGCGTACATAATACGCAACCTAAGAATCCCCAGGGTTCTTTCATCCATATTCATAGGCTCTGCCCTGGCCCTGTGCGGTCTGATATTCCAATGTGTGTTCAGAAACCCCATGGCCGATTCCTATGTGCTTGGAATCTCATCTGGAGCCTCTTTCTTTGTAGGCCTTGGCTTTGTAGTTGGAATCAGCTTTGCAGATGTCTCTCTTCCTGTTGTGGCCTTCATCGGATCCATGCTTACTACGGCGCTGCTTTTTGCAATCAGCCGCAGAAACACAAATTCACTTCTTCTTACAGGAATCTCGCTCAACTTCCTTCTAAGTGCCCTTACCACGCTTACAATCTACCTTTCTGACAAACGGGCAGAAAGCATTCTGTTCTGGACACTGGGAAGCCTTGGAAACTCAAACTGGATAAGACTCCTTATTCTTTCATGTGTCCTTATTACAGCATTTGTCATAGCCTATTCAAACTGTAGCTCTATGGACCTTCTGCTTCTTGATGACAGCACAGCGCTTTCCAGCGGTCTTGATGTGAAAAGAAAGCGCATTCTTCTGTTGTCCATAGCTTCGGTTGTCACAGCAACGGTTGTGTGCTTCAGCGGAATTATCGGCTTTGTGGGACTGATGAGCCCTCATTTCATCAGAATCCTGGTAGGACCCAAGCACAGACGCCTGATTCCTCTTTCAATGATGATGGGCTCTGTGATCCTTCTATTCTCTGATATGATATGCCGCTTCATAGTCCCACCTTCGGAACTCCCCATCGGTATTGTGACATCGATTCTCGGAGCCCCTGTTTTCATGTTGCTCCTAAGGAGAAAACGCCGTGGATGAGATAATCAGAATCAAGGACCTTTGCGGCGGATATGCCGAAAATCAGGTAATCAAAAACCTCTCCCTTGATATTTCAAAAGGCGGTTTTAC
>JAGBRG010000169.1 GCA_017632495.1 Spirochaetales bacterium | reverse complement strand
GGTCTACCTCAACCAGATCACGCTTTCGACCCTTTCCGACATCCTGGACAAGAAGGTCCAGATCGATACACTCGCAGCCCGCGGAGGCTTTGCAATTCCCGTGGACCTTGGCGTCACAATTGGCTTTCTGGACGGAAGACTTGAGGTCTTTGCCACCGCTAACAACATCAACGGCTACTACTACATGTGGAATTACGATGGCTACAAGGATGCTCTCTTGTTCAAAAACGGCTATGACTCCTTTGTCATGTACACCCCGTTCTCACTCGGACTTGGAGTTTCATATGATCCGAAACTCCGTTATGTTGACCCGAGCATTTCTTTTGCAATCGATGGAATCAACCTCTACATGCAGAACGATCTTTCCAAGGAGCACGCATTCCTAGAGCTGTTCAAATACATTGATGCAAATATCTATGTAGACATTCTTGATATCGTGAATGTCCGTGCCAGCTACAGAAACGGCTATCCTCAGTTCGGACTAGGCGTGGACGTCTACGGCAACATGGTCGAGCTTTCCTACGGCTTCCACGAGGCCGGAGAAGAGTACGGACTCAGACCTGTGGATGCTCTTACCATTCGTGTGAAGCTTGGCTACGAGAAAAAGAGATAACAATCCCGATATTACTTGGCTTTCTTTCCTCTGAGCATGAACTTGCGGCCGAAGAATATTCCTATGCGGAAGAAAAGAGGTCTTAAATCCTTGTCAGCTTCCTTGAGCTTCTGTCTGATAGGAAGGCTCTGAGGGCAATGCTGCTCACACTTTCCGCACTGTATGCACTGCGAGGCAAAGCCTGGGTTCTCGGCAAGAGCAAAGGCCTGGAAATATTGGGCGCGGCCTGACATCTTTGATTCTGTGTACATCGTGTTCCAGCTACGGAAGATTCCGGGAATCTCAACGCCCTTGGGGCAGGGCATGCAGTACCTGCAGCCTGTGCAACCGATTTTTTCCTTTTCTTTGATTTCCTTTCTGACAGCATCAATCAGATCAAAGTCACTTTGTGTAAACTCATCAGCCTCTGCTTCAGATGCGGTTTTTACATTCTCAAGAACCATCTCTTCTGAGTTCATTCCGGATAGAACTACTGTGACCTCCTTCTGGTTGTAGAGCCACCTTAAACCCCACTGGGCAGGGCTCCAGTTACGCTCGTTCTTTTCGATGATCTTGCGAGCACTTTCCGGCATCATATTCACAAGTTTTCCGCCGCGAAGAGGCTCCATGATGATTACGGGAATGCCTTTTTCATATGCAGCTTTCAGACCCTTTACTCCGGCCTGAGTTTCCACATCTATGTAGTTGTACTGAATCTGACAGAAGTCCCAATCATAGTCGTTGAGAATCTTCAGAAAGTTCTCTGTATTTCCGTGGTAGGAGAATCCGATATTTCGGATTGCGCCTTCGGCTTTCTTCTTTTCAATCCACTCTATGACACCGAGTGGCTTAAGTCTGTTCCACTGCTTGATGTCAGTCAGATGGTGCATCAGATAGTAGTCTATATAATCTGTTTTAAGGCGCGAAAGCTCTTCGGAAAAACGCTTGTCCAATGCCTGGTTACTTCCGATCAGGTACTGAGGAAGCTTTGTGGCGATCTTCACATCTTTTCTGATTGAGTTGCGCTGAAGAATCTCGCCCAGGGCTGCTTCACTTCCGGGGTAGATATAGGCTGTGTCGTAGTAGTTCACACCTGCCTTGAAGGCGGTCATGATTTCCTTTTCAGCCTTGTCTATGTCAATGCCTGTGCCCTTTTTTGTGAACCTCATGCATCCGTAGCCGAGAATCGAGAGTTTGTCCCCATGTCTGTCTGTTCTGTACTTCATAGGAGAATAATACACTCAGTCGGCAAACTGTGCCAGCTCTTCCCACCTTGGATAACTAAATTCAAGTTTTGAGCAGATT
>JAGBRG010000168.1 GCA_017632495.1 Spirochaetales bacterium | reverse complement strand
TGCGATGAAAAGCGAAACAAATAAAAAAGCTGTCAGAATCAGAACCAATGCTTTCTTCATGCCTTGTATCTCCTACAAAATGCCAAAATCACAGGACAGGGTCATGAACAAGCAGCTTTAGACCACATGACTAACCCAATCCTCCGAGACTAAGTATAACATGTTTTGTAAATTTAATCACAACATAAAAAACGAGCCCGATTCGTTTGAACCAGGCTCGTCTTTGTTTATCAAATCTTACCCAAGGCCTTGAGGACCTTTTCAGGGGTCATAGGCCAGTTGCGGATCCACACGCCGCAGGCATCGTGGATTGCAATGCCTATCGCAGGGGCGGCTCCGTTACAGGCTATCTCTGAGATTGACTTGGCACCGAAGGGGCCGAACTCGTCATTGACATCGATAAGGACTGCCTTGAAGTCCTCAGGGGCCTCGGAAATCATCGGGACACCGTAGTCTGTCATGTTGGCGGTAAGGCATCTGCCCTTCTTATCAAGAATCATGTCTTCGTGAAGGGTGTGGCCAATGGACTTCATCACGGCTCCGTACATCTGACACAGGGCGACTTCGGGGTTGATCGGAGTTCCGGCATCCTGAAGGGCGTAGAACTTCTGAACCTTGATCTCACCTGTTCTGGTGTTGACGGCAACCTGGGCAAAGTGTGCTCCGTAAGGAACAGACGATGCTGCGGTTGTGAATGTTCCGTGGGCGATCATCTGACCGTGACCGGTACCGCTGCATGCCGTGTGGGACAGCTCGTAATAAGAGAGAGTCTTTCCGGTTTTCTTGGAATAGACCTCACCTGGGGCTCTGACATCAAGATCTTCTTCCTTCTCTCCCATCTGGAAAGCAGCTTCCTTGATAATCATGTCCTTGAGCTTTCTTGTAGCTACAACGGATGCGTTGCCACTGAAGAACGTTCCTGATGAGGCGTAGGCTCCGGTGTCAAAGGCGCAGGAGTCAGTATCGCCTGAGTTGACGGTGATTCTGTCCATCGGGAGCTTCAGAATCTCGGAGACAATCTTGGCCGAGATGGTATCAAGACCTGTTCCGATATCGGCTCCGCCGCTGTTGAGAATGACAGTTCCATCGGTTTCCAGCTTGGCAATTGCCTCTGAGTGGTCAAGTCCGGGAAGACCAGATCCCTGCATGATCATGGCAAAGCCTTTTCCGATCTTCCAATCAGGATCGGACGAGACTTCCTTCTTGCCCCAGTTGATCATGTCACAGCCCTTTCTGACAGCTTCATCAAGTCCGCAGGAACCTACAGGAACGACGTTTCCTTCACGTCCTTCTCCAAGGCCCTTGAGGATCTCAAGCATGTAGCCTTCCTCAACGTGGTTCTTCAAAACCATGTCCTTGTAATCGATTCCGAGCTTGTCAGCAAGTTCTGCCATAGCCATCATCAGACCGTATGTTCCCTTCGGAGTTCCATAGCCCTGATAGGCTCCTGCTGGCGGTGTGTTGGTGTAATAGACCTTCAGGTCATAGCGCATGTTGTCGCACTTGAAGAGCGGAAGGGTCTTTGAACAGCTGTTCATAGGAACTGTGAGGCAGTGGTTGCCGTAAGGACCTGTGTTTGCACAGACTTCCATGAAGATTCCTGTAATCTGTCCATCTTTGTTTCCGGACATCTTCACATGGACTCTCATCGGGTGTCTTGTGGAGTTTGCGATAAACTCCTCCTCTCTTGTGTTGTGGCAGAAGACAGGACGTCCTGTGACAAAGGCGGCATAACCTGTCAGGTCCTCGATGAGGATATCCTGCTTGGAGCCGTAACCTCCGCCGACACGGGTCTTGATGATGTGAATTTTGTTCTCGGGAAGGCCTGTGACCCAACCGACGATTCTTCTTACGTGGTAAGGAACCTGTGTTGAGGCATAGACGGTAAGACGTCCGCCTTCCATCTTGGCAAAGCAAAGATGAGTCTCAAGAGGTGTGTGCTGGATCTGGCTTGTCTGATAAGTTGCCTCAACAACTGCATCGGAGTGGGCAAAAGCCTCATCGACGTTTCCGATCTCACCCTTGTTTGATGCAGCGATGTTCTTATGAATATCTGCATGAAGTGGGAACTGATAGATGACCTTGCCCTCTCTGGGGTCTCCGGCCTTCTTGTTGTACTCATCAAGATCGGCAGGGGCTCCTGAGCGGTACTCTACAATTCCGTT
>JAGBRG010000167.1 GCA_017632495.1 Spirochaetales bacterium | reverse complement strand
CCATTCGGCCTCGTACTTAACTTTAAGGATTGAGTCCAAAGTGGTTTGTAGATCGGCTGGTGTAACATCTCGTTCGGCAAGTGCTTCAATATAGTCCCTAAAGTACAAATGCTCTGCCTTAATATCAGCAACAACTTCTTTGACAACCTCGTCCGGTGCAACCTGCTTCCAGCCATCGCATGAAACAAGGACAGCACTCATCAACACAATAAGTGTCAAAGCAAGAACAGAAATAACTTTTCTTTTCATTTGGGTCTTCTCCTAATAGTTATTAAGAATGGATTATAGATATCTCAATCGTAAAATTGGGGCCCAAAGAAGTCAAGTTCTCTTTTTGTACAAACTGCCTATTCCCGTGAATGGTTCTTTTACATCCCTTTACAACCTTTTACAACTTCAAAAAACTTTTACAACCTTTTACAACCTTTTACAACTCGCGCTTTTCAAGCACTACAGCGCGCTTTCCGTTGGATAAGTCGCTGATCTGCGAAGCAAGAAGAGGCCCGGCTGTGGTGGGGATGCTGCCCGAAATTGTGATCTCCGTGCCAAAATCCTCTTTCAAATTGTCGGCCTTGGCCGCGGCCAGAATGCGCTTGGTGCTCTCATAAAGGTCATAGCCGATTGTCAGTGAGAAGGCCGTCTTTTCCACAAGCTCTTCGGTCTGAATGCCGTCCAGAACCATCTTGGTGCTGTCCCCATATGCTTTGACAAGGCCACCTGTTCCCAGCAGCGTGCCCCCGAAATATCTCACAATCAGAACGATGATGTTTGTTATGCCCGAGCCCTTCAGCACCTCCAAAGCAGGCCGGCCTGCCGTGTTCTTGGGCTCATGGTCATCAGAGAACGAGAACTGACTGCCCATCACCGCGGCATGCACAACATGCGTCGCATCCGGAAACTGCCGTCTTGTCTCATCCACAATGCGTTTGACATCGGAAGGGTCGTTGCACACCCGTGCAATCGAGATGAATCTCGACTTTTTCACCACCAGCTCAACTGACCTTTCCTCTTTCAAAACCTTCATACCTTGATAATAACCCCTTCCCACCTGTAGGAGAAGATGCCAAAATGCCTCAAATCACTTCGCCAAAAATAAGTAACTTCTTTTGCTGATTAGAAATCATACGAAAAAAAATTCGAGCAGATTTTGCGTGATTTTTCATCAAGTTTTTGGGCTGCAGCGCTGAGGTCTGAAAGCTCTGTTTCTGTCAGGGAAACAGAGCCTGAAAGGTTCTGCTTCAGCTGCGCGGTGTTTCTGGCACCGATGAGGATGATGTCAGGCTCCTGTGATGCCGTCCAGGCCAGGGCGACCTTGGTGCAGCTTGTCTTGTGCGCCTCGGAAATCTCTTTCAGAAGCTCCAGCAGCTCAAGATACTGGCGGTGGCAGCTGTCTTTGAAACAGAACATGCCCGCACGGGAGTCATGAAGGTCCGCACTTTCTTTGTACTTTCCGCTCAGAAGGCCCATTCCTGTGGGGCTATAGGCGGCAATCTGGATATTGTTCTCCCCGCAGAAGGCCCTTGTTTCAGCCAGGTCCCTTGTCCACAGCAATGAGATTGGAATCTGGATTCTGTCCACGCTAATGCCCGATGCGACAACGCCTTTCAGGTCCCCGAGCGGCATGTTGCAGATTCCGACCTTGCCGATCAGGCCCTGCGCCTTGAGATCTTCCATCTGCCTCAAAAATGCCGCGTGGTCAAACCCGCTTCTGGGCCAATGCAGATACAGGCAGTCTATGCCATATGGCGAGAGCCTTGAGCGGCTCACATCGAGGATTTCTTGCACACTCTTTGTGCTGGGCATCACTTTTGTGTCGATTTGGAAGGTTTTGATAGGCGTGATAGGCTTGGTAGGCGTGGTAGGTTTGGTAGGCGTGATAGGCGTGGCAGGCGTGCTAAACCTCCTAAGCACCTTGGCCAATGTCTGCTCTGAGCGGCCCTTGCCGTAGCTGTGGGCGGTGTCAAAGCCGCGGATGCCCATCCTGACTGCCTGAGAGATTACTTTTTCGCTTTCAGAAATGTCCTGGTCAGTCCAAAAACCGTCAGACGGAGAGACCTGCCAGGTGCCCAGATAAAACTCCACGATAAAGCTCCTCCAGAGCATTATAACTTGTAAACTCACATATGTTAATGTTAAGCTAATAATGGGTCACAACGGGCCCGTACATAATCTGAACAACAGTGAAAAAAGGAGACTGAAATGAATATTGCATCATACATTGACCATACCATGCTGGCAGCAAACGCAACCCAGGATAAGATCGAAAAACTCTGTGCTGAGGCAAAAGAGTGGCACTTTGCAAGCGTGTGTGTTAACACCTGCTGGGTCAAGCTCTGTGCAGAGAAGCTTAAGGGAACAGGCGTGAACGTCTGCTGTGTCGTTGGCTTCCCGCTCGGAGCAATGTCAACAAAGGCCAAGGCCTATGAGGCAAAGGTCGCGGTGGAAGAAGGCGCTACGGAAGTTGACATGGTCATCAACATCGGCTGGCTCAAAGATCACAAGGACGACCTTGTTGAAAACGATATCCGCGAAGTCAAAAAGGCATGCGGAGACAAGCACCTGAAGGTCATCATCGAGGCCTGCCTCCTTACAGAAGAGGAGAAGGTCCGCGCATGTAAGCTCTCTGTCAAGGCAGGAGCTGACTTTGTAAAGACTTCCACAGGATTCTCAACAGGCGGAGCCACAGCAGAAGATGTTGCACTGATGCGAAAGACCGTTGGAAAAGATACCGGAGTCAAGGCAGCAGGCGGAATCAGAACATTTGAGGACGCCAAGAAGATGATAGAAGCCGGAGCAAACCGCCTCGGTTGCAGCGCCGGAATCGCAATTGTCACGGCAGCAAAGTGATGGGTTCTGTTAATACCAGCGAAGATTTTCT